>CAYJKW010000023.1:0-28601 GCA_964370765.1 uncultured Oscillospiraceae bacterium | reverse complement strand
CATAGCTACCACCTTTTCTGCCTTTCGGCCAATTCGTTAATTACTCTTTTGATTTATTATATGACCGGCACTCCGGCTA
Organism: uncultured Oscillospiraceae bacterium; assembly: GCA_964370765.1. Lineage (GTDB taxonomy): Bacteria > Bacillota > Clostridia > Oscillospirales > Ruminococcaceae > CAYJBH01. The sequence goes on along the minus strand of CAYJKW010000023.1, from coordinate 28,522 downwards.
TATTCCATTAAGCTAATAATTATCAGTCAATCTGCCTACAAAAACTCTATTACTTGGAACACCCATTACCACCTGTACAAGTTCGGTAACCTCTGCTACTACCGATGTTATATCACCGCCATCACAAAGTACTGCAACCCCCTTAATTTCCGGCTCGTACTCCTTTTCTATTAAGGCTGTTTTGTTGCCGTTGTCGTCCTCTACTATTATATATTCGTTAGAATATCCCGTCTTTATGCTACTATCTTCACTATCGGTAGTAGTTTGTTCATCCGTTGTCTCGGCCTGTGCATAGATAGTTTCCCCTTTGGTGTCCATTGTAACCATAACCTTAACATTACCGGCGCCACTTACCTGTGCTATAAGCTCTGTCAACCGCTTTTCGTAATCATCTACCGTCTGCTCCATTGATTCTTCTGTCGGGTTAGATTTAATCACGGAGTCACCGGTGGGTATGCTACTAAACAGCAACAACAGTATACCCACCACCAAAAGGATTAACATCGGATAGTTCTTTTTAAGATTAAATGCTTTAAGCTTTGTTATTGCAGTACCCTTCTTTTTATCTTTATTCATATATAACCTCCACCTGAGTTTCAAATACATTATTTAAAACATCCTGAATCAAATCTTTTTGAGATTGTAGTTCACCATACACCTTAACTGCTCTAATATCTAGGCCTGATTCATCTTGACTTAACACAACCTCTAAAGAGTTATAGTTTATATCCTGTGCATTTAAGGCTGATTTTGCTCTATCTTCAAGAACGACAACGGCCTGATCTAAAACTGCTGCACCGGCATCATCTGCCATAACATTTTCATCGGTTTCAAAGTAATGTAAAAGTTCCTGTGTATTAATACTATTAATCGAGCCAAACAAGGTTACCAATACAAATATTAATACTACCCATCTTATAACATTGCTAACACTGCCCTGTGGTAAAATGGATTCTAATACCGATACAACAATAAAAAGGCCGCACATTGTAATCGCAAGCTCTGACACTATTTCAATCATACAGCACCTCCCGATAGCATAAAGGTAAGTAGTGAAACAATAATCATTAGGCAAAACAACACTATACAAGAAAAAAATATTTCCATCGTGTGGGCCGATGCTTTCATAAGCTGATTTATCTTACTACTACCGGATATTTCTGCCATTACTGCTGTTAACTCAAACATTAATATGTAGGAAGCACATTGTAAAAACAGTGGTAAAAATATTATAACAACTGCTACAACCGCTGCTACTCCGGCAGTTGTTTTTAGCGCCGATACACCACCTAAAACTGTTGTGATTGCCTCCTGTACAACCGGCCCGATTATTGGCACTGCATTACCGACAATAAATTTTCCGGTACGCAGTGCAAGGCTATCTGTTGCAGAAGAAATAAGGCTTTGCATTGCCATCACCGCTGTAAAAAGTGTAGATATTGCAAGAAGTATATATCTAAGAAACTTTCTTAGAATCTCTGCAACGCCCCCAAACTCAACTGTGTTTACACATAATGAACAGCACTTTACACAAAGGTATACCGATGAAATAGGTATTACAACCTGTGTTAGAAGTTCAGAAACAATTATGATCGCTGCTGCAAAAAAGCTTGATGCAACAACTGCTGTTCCGGGTTGTCCACCGGTTGCAAGTAGCGCAACAAAAACCATTAAAAAGCTATCAAGAAAATCTTTACAGGTGGTTATTGCATCGATTAACCCACCCTGCAGTGTTATCACCGGTGAGATAAGCACTAAAAAAAACACAATATTTAAAATACTGTCCATAGTATTGGTAATACCACCGTTATTATCGGTAATATTACGAGCGATTGATGATAATAGCAACATCAGTAGCAAAGTTACAAAAAGTTTTATAGGCTCTGTAGCGTTGACTATTACCCCCTCTACAAGCATATTTAGATAGTCGGCTGCACCAAACGATAAAAGCTCATCTAAATTAAACCCATAGTCTTTTTCAATATCCTCTACCATAGTAACGCCGGCTAGCTGTGGCTGTGACTCCTGTGCAAAACAGTTTGCTGTTAAAAGCATAATTGTAACTATTGTTATAATAATCCTTTTCATTACCTACCCCAACATAGCCAATAGCTGGCTTAATAGTTCACCAAGCAATGGGAATGCCGATACGACTATTGCAACCTTACCGGCAAGCTGCACTATATTACCCATCGCCCGTTGTCCTGCATCAATGCATAGATCACTTGTTAGCTGTGTGAGTATTGATATTCCTATAGCTTTAATAACAACCTCAAACGACCCTTGTGATATTAGGTCAGATATACCTTGTAATGATTCTACAAGACCAAATATAGTTGGAAGAATCATAAGCAGCAAGACTACAACTGCGGCAATTGTAAGCATAAATGCTATACCGCCATCGTAACTTCTTAGCACGATAATAAGCACGGCAGAGGTAATAACAAATACTACTATTGAAAAAATATCTTCCATAATTAAAGGTCAAACAGATCTCTAATAGTATCGAATAACAATGATACTTCGGTCAATATCATCATCAACACTACTATAAGACCGGCGAGAGTAGTCATTGTAGCCTGTTCTTCCCTACCGCTACGAATAAGTAGCTGGTTAAGTACAGATACAACAATTCCGATTGCAGCTATTCGAAATATTAAATTAATGTCCATTTCACCTCCACTACATTAGAATTACAGCTAATACTATTGATATATATAGTGACATTGTATAGTAAAGCTTTTTATTACAACGTTCAAATTCAACTGCAAGCTTATGTTCTTTTTCAAAGTAATTTATATAAAAATTAAGTCGGTCACATTCCTCTGTAAGCGTTCCGGTTCCTATTAATAAAAGCGACTCCTTAAACTTATCGTCTTGATTTTTATTTAATAGCACAGGAATATTTTTTGATTTTGTTATACGTTTCGTTAGTTCACTTTTATATTCGGTACAGTTTAATGAATCAAACCTTATGTCTAGATGTTTATATCCAATTGAGTCAGCATCATTAAGCGCTGCAATTACATTAGATTGGCGATATAAAAAATTGTTTTTTATACAATTAAGTAGTGTTACAATCTCCTCCAGTATCTCCCCTTTTGCCTTTAATGCTGTGACCTTGAAGTTACCAGCCAAAAAACCCGCTACTATTAAAGCGGCTATTCCAATAATTTTTATTATCCATTCCATCGCATTACCTCCTTTACAACCCCAGGGTTATTGGCACTATCAAGAATAGCAACATGGCTGAATGCTGTTAATTCAAGAAGTTTTAAAAGTACAGGCCTATTACATAATGTTTTTAAAGAGTCTGCATGTGCTGTTACAACGATGTTTGCACCACAGTGCGCCGTCATCTCTATCGCCTTTGCATCCTCCTCATCTCCAATTTCATCGCATAATATTACCTGTGGCGCAAGGCTTTTTAATGCATTAACAATACCTTGTGATCTTGGATATCCCGATAGAACATCACAAAAGCTGAAATATTTGTTAGGGTCAGGTGCTATTTCGCAACGTGTATCAACAACGGTAAACTGTTTTTTTTGCTGTGCGATAGCAGCCGCCACACTTTTTAGGATAGTAGTTTTACCGCTTCGGGGAGCACCTACAATTAACAAAGAAAACATAGCCTTATTTAAAACAGGAGCTAACATATCTATCGGTGGTAAAAAGTCGTTTCTTGCTACCCTTATATTTAATGAAGTAATATCTTTTATTCCAACAACATTACCGTTTTCAACTACAGCTGTTCCTGCAACACCTACACGATTTCCACCCGGCATTGTAACATATCCTTTAGCAAGCTCCATCTGCTTTGAGTGTAATGCACGATTGGTAATACATAGCAATGTTTCCTGCAGAAGTTTATTATCAACTATAGTGGGTATATATTTTATCGGCTCTATACTCTCTGATGTTGTCACAAGCATCGGAGGCTTACCTATACGCAGGCGCAGCTCAACCACCCTTGCCTGTATGCTTTGCGGAACTGCACAAAGATAGCTACTTAGCGAGAGTGGTAGGTGTTGTAATATGTTATTATACTCCTGCATTTTTAAGTTCCTTATGACAGCTATTTATGAAAATATATTAAACTAACATAGCTGGTTAGAACTTATACCTAAAACAGTATCAATTATTACAAAAATAACAGCTAATTGACAGTTTTTTTACAAATTGATTAAAAACTTGAATTTCAAAATTGCTTATGATATAATGTTATCGTTGTTATTTAAATGGAGAATAAACAGGTGAAAAGAAAAAAAAGCGGTAACATCATTGATAAGGTTGTTGACTTTTTCGCCAATCTTAAAAATGAGTTTTTATTATTAAGCACTCCTCAAAAGGTTGCTGTATCTGCAGTAGCCGGTATATTATTTATTACAATTGTTGGTGGTATTATTATAATTGCAATGTTCTCCGGCTCGGACGAACCGGATGATAATTCCGACTCAACATCTGTATCCGGAGTTACACAGCAAGACGATGATTATGATCCTGATGAGTTTGAGATCGATGCGGAAGATAATGAGTTTGTCCTGTCCGAAACCGAGGATGCGGGTGAAGATTATCTATTAAATAGTATGTTTATCGGCGATTCAAACACCATAGGATTTGAACAGTTTTTACCGTTAGAAAATGTTATTGGTGTAGAAAGCATGGGGATTCAGTCCCTTGCCAGTGAACGTGCAGTATATTATGAGGGCAGTGACACCGGTCAGACAATCCCCTACGCAGTTGCAGCACAGCAACCACAAAGGGTTTTTATTACAATGGGTACCAATAATCTTGTAGGTGTATCAACCGAACAGTTTATTGCAAACTACGAAAAGGCTGTTGATGCTATTTTAGAGTCCTGGGAATATTGTGATATTATTATTGTTACTATCCCCCCACTTGCACAGTCCACCAGCAACCCTAACCTAAGCCAAAAAACTGTTGACCAGTTTAACCTTGGTCTATTAGAGATGGTTGAACGTCGTGGATGGAAGCTACTTAATACCACATCACTATTAAAGGGTGATGACGGTTACATTAAAGCTCAATACATTACAAGTGATGGAATACATTTAACATCTGATGCACATAACGCTATACTTGATTTTGCATCAACACATGCACTGGAAAGCGATGATCGCCGTCCACAACCACTTGCAGCACAACCGGAACGTAAACAACCACCAGATGTGCCTGATACATCGTCATCTTCCTCCTCGTCCTCCAGCAGTTCACAAAATCTTGGTGCTGCATCACAGGGAGAGATTGAGAAACTAAAACTTGCCGTTACTAATGGTAAGAAAAAATTAGCCGAGGCATTTTCAAGCACCACAGGTGATGGTAGTGACCTGACCGCAGGTGATGTTGCTAGTGGTTGGGTACCAAAAGCAATATATGATGCACTATCTGCCACAATTGCAAAGGGTGAAAGCCTTATAGCCGCAACTGAGCCATCGGCGGCCGAGGTTATAACAGCCGAGGCAAGCATTAATTCAGCCATAACTAACTTTAGTAACAGTATTAAAACTGTGGTTGATAAATCAGACGTTCAGATCGCACGTGAGGCACTTGTGGCATCGCTAACTACTGCAAAAACTACCCTTGCATCGGCCGTTGCCAACGATGATCCATCACTTGTGCCCGTAGGTACACAGTGCGTGCCGCTTGCGATATGGAATACTTTACAATCAGCTATTGCAAATGGCGATGCAGTAAATGGTGACAGTGCATCTACTGTAGATAATTTAGAAACTGCAAAAACACTTGTTGATTCCAACGTTGTGACCTTTACCAGTAATATAAAACCCGGAACACTCGACCAGGCACTCGATAATGCTATTATCAACCTAAACTCTGCAATCACTACCGCAAATAACGCTAAATCCGGCATTACACAGGCAGACACAGCACCTACAACCGTAGGCACTAAATGGACAACTACGGCTGCCTTTACGGCACTTAACAACGCAATAACAGCTGCCGAGGCCGCAAGAAGCCTAACAAGCGCTACGGATATTAGCGCTGCAACAGCTACGCTTAACAGTGCTGTAGCAACCTTTAGTAGCACAGTTCAAACGGTTGTCGCAACATCCACACCGGCACCATCAACCCCCTAAACAGGTTATAGAAAAAGCCGTTACGATTTTAAATCGTAACGGCTTTTTTTTATCTAAACTTCAATCTGCTGATTGTCACCCTTAATTCCTGCAATCTTTTCTTCTAGATACTTAAAATCATCATATAGTCTTGGGTTAATATTTATCTCTTTTGCACTAGCAAGTGTCTGCTGGGCCTCTTCTATATAGCCTTGCTCAATAAGTGCAAACACACCTATCACAGCAACATTTCCGCTATACATGCTTGCACCACCAAGCCTTTTAAACATCTTTGTATTGCTATTATATATATCCATAGCTTTTTCTGTATCATTAAGGTAGAAGTAAACTGCACATAAATTTAATAAATATATATCTAATGCGGTTCCGCTTAAGGATTTTATCGGCATCCCCTCTAAAAGATCTTTTGCCTTTTCGTACTGCTTAGCATCGCAATATCCGGTGCTAAGATTAAGTTTATATACCGTTATAAGATATTTACCCTTAATAGTAAGAAGTGCCTCCTCCATCTCGGATATAAATGTATCGGTGTCACCTTGTTCTAAGATAATTTGTAGGTGTTTCATCTTCTTTACGTGTTTGTTAAAGTGTACCCTTTTAAAAATTGTCCAACCAACAACTAGTGCAAGTGCAATATATAGATAATATGATAAAAATGTATCTCGATCAATATTAAATAGTTCTTGAACTCCTAATAATGCTATCGCAAGTATTATACCTGCGCCTAAAGAAATTGCTGCTTTTTTCATCTATGTTTCCTCCTGTAATTGTTATATTCTATCACATTATCTGCAAAACTACAATAAAAATAATTACAATTATTTTTATCTACACAGAAAATGACATGTTTCTTATTAGCCTGTTGTTATACTGTAACCATGAAAACTGTACTGTATATTGATATGTTATTTATTCAGGGTGTACTGATTAACTACACCCTGCTTCTTTGTAGTGCAAGGTTTGCAACACTACCTATTAATAAATTACGAATAGCTGTTGCCGCTATTATAGGAGGCCTTGCATCGTTTATGATTTTTTTGCCATCACCTGCAATATTTTTACAGGTGCTTATAAAAATTGCGGTAACAGTAATAATGACCCTTGTTGCCTATAAAACAAAAAAGATTGGGTACATTAAAGGTTTTTTTTGGTACGTTTTTTTTAACTGTGTATTAGCCGGATTAGTGCTTTTGTTTTATTTTACAGGTGGCAACGGTGTAATTATCCAAAACATGCAGATTTATTTTGATATATCTTCAATTTTTTTAGTTGCCAGTACACTTACGCTTTATATCTCAGCAACAGCTATTCGAATGATTTTTGTTTCACATACCATCGAACCTGTAGATCTTACACTAAAATATGGTGACAATAGTTTTAGCCTTCCTGCAATCTACGATAGTGGGTTCACAGCAAAAGATTTACTTAATAATGCCCCATTAATAATATTAGATTATAATAGCTGCAAAGAAGGGCTACCGCAGATTATTACGCAAAAATACGAACAATATCAAACGGACGGGATGCCGCCTAACGGGAGTGGAATGTTACCCCTTAACAGCATTAGCGGGACAGAGCTAATATTTACCGTTTATCCTGTAACCGTATATTGTAATAATAAAACCGTAAATGGTATAAAGTTGTGTATTTCGAAAAATAAAGTCGAGCTAAACTCGGTAAACTGTTTGATGTCAAAAGAATTTATGGAGGTACTAAACCATGTTAAAGAAGATAAGAAAAATAATAGTTAGGATTGTTTCAAGGTTATATCTGCCGTTTAGTGCCGAACAATATGTATATTATATTAATGGCCCTGAAAGACTATTGCCGCCCCTTACATCTGATGAAGAAAAGATTGTTTTTGAAGGACTAAAAAAAGGTGAGCGTAATAGCCGCGAAATGTTAATAATACACAATCTAAGATTAGTTGTATATATAGCAAAAAAATTTGATCAAACTATACCCGGTATGGAGGATTTAATATCTATCGGAACGATAGGTTTAATAAAGGCGGTAGGTAGCTTTGATCCGGACAAGAACATAAAATTTGCAACCTATGCAACAAGGTGTATAGAAAATGAAATATTAATGTATCTTAGAAAGGTTGGTCAACAAAGAAATGAGACATCCATTGATGAGGCGTTAAATACAGATTCCGATGGTAACGAGCTGTTATTATCCGATGTATTAGTTACCGAGCAAGACATAGTAGGAAAACAACTTGAAACAGCAGATGAAAAAAACACCTTGTTATTAGCAGTAAAAAGATTGCCTGAAAAGGAAAGAATAATAATTGAGATGCGATTTGGATTGTTTGGTAGTGAGGAACGCACCCAAAAAGAGGTTGCGGATACACTGGGGATAAGCCAAAGTTACATATCTAGACTTGAGAAAAAAATTATTAGGAATCTAAGGGATGAACTTGAGCAACTGGCTTGACTTTTATCCTCAAAAAGTGTACAATATAACCATAGAAAACAGATGAATTGGTAGTTATATTATGAATGATGAATACGCAGCAAATATAGTAACACTTCAAGATGACGACGGAAACGAGTTTGATTTTGAGATAATTGGACAACTTGAACATGAAGAAAAAGAGTATGTTGCCCTTATTCCATACGACGAGGAAGATACTGACGATGATGAGGAAACCCCTTTTATTATCATGAGGTCTGCCTATGATGGTGAGGAGGAGTTTCTCGATATGGTTGAAGATCAGGATGAGTTAAACACGGTTGTAGCGCTTTTTGAGGAACAGTTGTCCGAGGATTTTGAAATGGGCAACAGCTAATTAATAATGAGTAAAACTGCTGTGTTCGATTGGATGCACTGATTATAATCCTACAAGTTTACAAAAGGGGGCTTTGGTCGAGACGTAGGTTTGCAGACCTCCCGCTTCGGCGGATGATGGGAGCACAAAGCGTATCGCCGGGCATACCCACCCTGCTTTTTGCGGGTTGTAACATTCGGTGTAGACGGCATGGCGGTTTTTTGATTATAATTTCTATCTCGTGCAATAATATAGTTATATATTATTGCACGAGGTTTTATTATGAAGATATATCCAGGGCAAAAGATGCCAAACTTTTCATTCGACACTCCTTTTAAAGCTGAAAATATACTTTATGATGTTATTGGAAACAGACCGGCAACTATAATGTTTTTAAGGGATTCGGGCTGTTTGTTTACTGCCTATTATCTTGAGATGATGCATCAGAATTATCGCTTTTTTACTGATAGCAATAGGGCTTTAATATGTGTTGTACAGGGTAGCCCGTCTGAATATAGCGGATATAGCAAGTTGAAATTTCCACTTGTATGTGATACCGAATCGGTACTTTATAAGGAGCTTGAACTACCAAAGGTTACATTTACGATTTCTCTTTTATCGGCTGAGGCATTAAGGATTATTAGCGAGGCTAAAAAACACCATTTAAAATACGAAAAATCATTAAAAAGCAACTGCCAACTACCGGTAACTATAATGTTGCAATCAGATAAAACAATAGAGCATATCCATCGCTCACAAAGCATTACGGATATACCCGAACTACTTGAATTATTAGGGGGTGGAATGGTAAAACCCGATGTCTATAAGCGTGTTGATAGCATATAAGAGCACTACCGCTATAACTATATATTAATTAAATAAACAACTGAGTTAATAGCCTATTAACTCAGTTGTTTTATCTTTTATTTCCAGCCGAAATATCGCCTTACCCTGTAGTCTATGTAAACAAATACACCGCAGATCATGCTCCATTCGTTTTTTATATAATATATTAAATTTTTAAATTTAAAAGGGATTTTTTTAACCTTGCCAAACATACCAAAAGCTTCGCCCGCACCTTTTAAAAACGGTTTTCCGTACCCTCTTATACAAAAAAACAAAACCTTAATTAGATAACCTATTATAAGAAATGGAAGGTTTAATATAAGTATTAGTAGCGGTAGGTTTTTATAGGGCAGTAGTATGTTGTTACGACCACTTTGTATCGATTTAAAATCATTGTATTTACTACCGGTGGTAGCACTACAGATATGCCTACAACGAGCTAAGGGACAAAACACATTTTTATATCCTACGCACCTTGCACGCCAACCTATATCAACATCTTCAAGATAGGCAAAGAAATTTTCGTCAAATAATCCTATCTCTTCCAAAACACTGCGCCGGTATAATGCGGCACCTCCGCAAGCTGTAAAAACCTCACATGGGTTGTTATAACGCTGTGCAAACAGGCCATCTCCTCTTTTGCACGCCCAGCCTAAAATGTTTACATAATCTCCGGCATCATCACAAAGCGTGCTATCTTTATACTGTAACATCAGTGTTGCAACAGAAAATATATTACTATCACTATCCATGGTTTTTTTAAGCTCTGTGAGCCAATCTTTTTCGGCAAATGCATCATTATTAAAAAGAGCTACATACTCCCCTTTTGATTGCATTATTCCAAGATTTACCGCAGCAGAAAAACCGGTATTATGGTCAAGGTAAATTCCCCTAACCGGCTTACCGGCAAAACTTTCAATTATCTGGCGGCTACTGTCAACACTTCCGTTATCAACTACTACAATATCAATATCTTTATAACTGCCATCAAGAACAGATTGGATACTGTCTGCGAGCCATTTTTCTCCGTTTAGGTTCGGAATTACTACAGCTATCATCAATAATTAAAGAAGAAATGTTGTTGCGTAAAATAACTGCCATAGCTTAAAATACTAAATATTGCTATAATTAAGCAGATAATTGCAACGACAATAAATATTCCTGTCCAAATCAAGGCCGCACGTGATAAATTTCTGCGGTTTGTATTAATTTTTTCAGAAAAGCTCCAAATAAGTAACATAATAACATTTAAACCCGGAATTAACATTACTAATATCATCCAAAAATAGGTTGATGTTTTAACTACCGGAACTGTATCAATTGATGAAAAGAAATCGTCAATCTCTTTAACAGACTCGTTGTGAGAATAATGCACCGATTCATCTTGTGATTCTTCAGTAGGCTTTTCGGCAAAAAGCACAGTGTTTTCTTCAACAGCTGCTGGGACAACCGGAACATCAACAGGCTTTACCTCTATAATCTCGGCCTCTTGTGTGTTAGCTGCCGTTTTAACCTCGGTAAAGCTTATGGTATCATCCTTGGCTACGTTTGAAATTACCACTGTAGTATCGGTAGATACAGCCTCCTGTGTTGTAACAGCATCTTTTTCTTCAACAACCTCATTTATATTTGCTTGCTCAGTATCGATAGTGTTTGCCGCACCGCAATACCCGCAAAAAGCAGCGCTCTGCGGTATCTCTTTACTGCATTTGTTGCAATTCATCTTTCATCACTTCCTTTCACTATTTCATCTGCTATTCTATCACACTATATCTACAAATGCAAACTAAAAGCTATTTTTTCACCTAATTTTCATTAAAGTTACAGGCTTTTACAGGCTTTTTATACTACAAAACGCACAGCTACCTCTATAATTTTAATTTTAGATAATTCAATATTATGTTTTTTTTCTATCGAAAAAATATCTACATTGTTTGTTGTTGATATTTTAATAGAATCTATGATTCTTTTAGACAAACTTTCTTTTATAGCAAGCAACTCATCTCCTACTATCTTTTCATCTGCAATACACTCAATCTCTACATTTATTACATTATTGCTATAGTATATTTTTGCTGAGAATTCACTTACCTCGGATACTTTTTTTAGACCGTTATAGTCATATTCGACAGCTATTCTATCTCTGCTACCATTTATTGCGTTTACCATTTCAAGTTGTTCTCTATCTATAGTTGTAATAAACGTATCATTGCTGTAAAGCACACCTTTTTTCGCCACTGCACCCTTATACTCAAATGTATCAACAACCGGGATTATCCCATTTATCAAACCGTCCTCACTTACCGGTAGTTTATACATCTGCATTGCAGGCAACCTGTTACTTTCGCTTTGACGAAGTATTGAGTCGGTTGCACCAAGCAATTTCCCCTCATGTTCCTTTAGATCATCGCTTGTATATTCGGTAAGATATATAAATGCATTTCCCTCCGACATTCTTGTTTCATATATCTGTTCAAGCAGTGCTGAAATATCACCATCCATAAATCCTTTGCCAAGTAATACTAGTTCACTTTGTCCCATATATAATTCACCATTCACCTCTTTTGCTACATTGTATAATGCTGATGAAAAACTTTCACCACTTGCTGATATAAGCGAGACAGAGGGACCTGTTTCTTCATACTCAGTACAGACTAAAAGTGATACATCATAAATATCATTGGTTTTGTCAACATAGGTCATTGTAACGGCTGTTCTTTCCTGTAGCTCTACTCCGCCACATCCGGTAAGCATTATCAGTAGCAAAAACACAGCTATTCTTGCTGCCTTTTTGATTGGTATCAGTATTATTATCGATACTATTGCCGAAAGAATTGCAGCAACTATCGGTAGCAGTGATGAATTAATTAAATTCAATGCAATACTTGCAACAAAGGTAATACCCATTAAAATATAAAATCTCCTTTGGTTTAGTATATATGCCATTGAGTTACTAATAACACTTATCTTTATGCAACCTGTAATAAAAAATATAATACCAAGTAATATATCGAATCGCCTAAAGATTGATAGTTCACCAACTATAGCAAGTGCGTTTATTGGAAGGTTAAAAAACGATAGGTTGCTGCCTAATACCATCTCGGCAAGGAGGCTGAAAAAGCTAACTACTGCTAATACTGCAAGCATTAATATTAACACTCGGTGTATCTTAAGTTCGTTTTGGTTTACTATAGCAAATGCAGGCACAAGCGGTGCGACCGATAAAATATCTATTGCTGAAAAAATATTAGCAGTATTAATATCAATATTAATATTTACTAGGTTCATCTGTGGTATATTAAATAAAGCGATAGCTGCTAATACCGTTATTAGTAAAAAGCTTATAAATAGCCCAGCAGTCTTTATTGCACTACTGTTAAGCAAACCTGAATATAAGGCAATTGCAAACAATATAATACATATTGATAAAAAACTTATTCTATCATGACTTGTGATATTGTATAATTTAAAAATATCAATCACAGTAGTTACAAGGGTTAGCATTAAAACAATACTTGTTAAAAAAACTTGTATACCAACAAGTTTTTTATGGGCAATTAAACAAAATGGTAAGATTAATAAAAAACCTATACCAAGCGAAATCGCTGTCGTTATCGAAAATTCCAGTGCAGAACTGCCAATCATTGGTTGTCGTGCAAGCTGTCCTGTTAATAGCACTACAAAAAATAAGCCGTAATATCCACTACTTGTTTTAAACATTATTTATCTCCAAGATAATTTTTTATGTTAAATCCTTCTCCTTTTTTTTCACCTGAGCGAAGAAGTCCATCAGCTATGGCATCGCCCCCCAATGGAAGCACCGGTCTTGTATAGGGTATGCCAAAGGAATGAACACCACATATGTTTAAAAGCATTATAACAAATAAGCCTGCCACAAGAAGCGACCCACCAATTCCTGCGGCAAGTATAAACATTATTCGCAGTATAATTATAGGTTCATATAAAGATGGGATAACAAAGGCTGCCAGTGCAGAAAATGCAATTACTATTAATATAGGCGCAGATAATATACCCATCTGAACTGCAGCATCGCCAACTATTAAGGCCGAAACAAGACTAACCGAGCTACCGATTTGTTTTGGTAATCTTAACCCTGCTTCCCTTACAACTTCCAGTAGAAGTGATACTGTTATTGCCTCCAAAAATAGCGGTAGCGGTGTACCCTGCTCAGAATATGCTATCTTATACATAAGTTGAACCGGCAAAAGCTCCGGAGTAAAATTCACCATTGATATGAATACTCCCGGTAACAACACAGCAATAAAAAATGAAATATATTTTAGAATTCTTATTCCGCTAGCAAAATACGGGCGTGAGGAGTAATCGTCAAGACTTTGAAAGTTTTCGGGGAAAAGATACGGATATATTAGCGCAAATGGGCTACCCGCTACCATAACGATTATCTTACCTTCACATATTTTAGCAGCGGCTGTAGCCGGACGTTCGGTGCTACCGGTTGCCGAAAATAACGAGGGTTGTTTTTTTTGTATAAAAACCCCAAGATAGCCTGAGTCAAACACCATTGGAAGATCTACATCTTTTATTCGTTCTTGAACCTGTTTTAATAGTTCTTGTGGAACCTGACCTTTATGGTATCCAATCATATATTCGTTGTTGTTTTTACCGCCTAATGTGCCTGTTTCGAACGTTAGTTCGGGGGAACGTACAAACTGCCTTAAAAGTGCCATGTTGACCCTAAGGTTTTGTGAAAACCCCAGTTTTGATCCCTTGATGTTGCCCTCTCCGGATACCTCTGTGACAGTGTTGCCGGGTGGTGCTTGTATGCCAACCCCAAGCATAACATCATGCCCTTCTATATAGATTACAGCAAACCCGGATAAAATTAAAAAATCAAGGTCTTGTCTTGTTTTTACAGGTATCTGACTAATAGGCACCGAATTAATCTTTTCAAGATAGCTAAACATCTCCTGCGGTGTTAGGTTTTTCTCCTCTATCTCTGCAAGTCTATTTAACAATACTAACGATAAATTTACATCGCTAGTAATATTATCTAATTTCATTATCAATAAATTACATTCTGCAGCACGTTTTAGTAAAAAATACACATCAACACTTTGGGAGTAGTACTCGCGCATTTCCTCTCTAAATTCTTCTGCTGTTTTGTACATATCATGCCGTCCTTCCAATAATTTTTGAATATAGTATCGACAATTTTCCTATAATCCATACATAGGAGAGGTGCTATGTTAATAATTATTGTTAGAACTACAATTATATATATTTTTGTGCTTGTAATTTTACGGTTTATGGGAAAAAGGCAACTTGGAGAACTACAGGCATCTGAGCTTGTTACGACAATGATCATATCAAACCTTGCGTCCATCTCCATAGAACAGCAAAGTATCCCCCTTCTAGTTAGTATGTTACCGGTACTGATAATTGCTTGCTATGAAGTTTTTATCTCAGCCTTTACAATTAAAAGCGCAAAATTCGAAAGATTTGTAGAGGGTGAACCAAGGGTAATAATGAAAAACGGTAGGTTTGTTCAAAACACTTTAAGTATGCTGCGTTTAACTGTAACCGAGATGCTTTGTGCACTACGTGATAAAAACATTTTTGATCCCACGACGGTAAGCATAGCACTTATTGAGGCAAACGGTAAATTATCTGTATATGCGGTTGAATCAGGACCTAAAATTGCACAAGAAAAACCACCTGCTACCGTTATTGTAGACGGCATGGTGGTTGAAGATGCTTTAAAAGTTGCAGATAAAGATTTTAACTGGCTTAACGAACAGTTAAAACTAAACAATGCAAAGATAAAGGATGTATTACTATTTATTGTATATAACGATAACGCAACACATATAGAGTATTATGAAAGAGGTGGCAGATGAAAAGAATACCACTGGCTACAGGATTAATGGCAGTAATAATATTATTTATCCTATCATCTCAGATTCTGCTTAACACTACATTTTCACAACTTTATGAAATAGTAGAGCTTATTGAGACCCAACAGGGGGATTTACAAGCAAATGCAAAGCAGATAAAAGACCTATATGAGCAAAGGCAAGCCTGGTTGCTTGTTGTTGCGGACAACAATTTGATACTACAGCTTGGAATGGCAATAGAAACACTAGATCCTGATGCTACTTCTGAAGAGATTGTAGCACATACAAAACATATAAAGGCCGAGCTTACTAGAATAAAACGGTTACTTCTTGCATTGCTTTGATCGCTCACCCAACAGGTCAGTTAGTTCCTGCATAAAGCTATTAAGATCACCAAACTGGCGGTATACCGATGCAAATCTAACATAGGCTACCTCATCAATTCTGCGAAGTTCCTCCATGCAAAGTTCACCAATTTCCAGTGATGATATTTCACGTTTTAACGAGTTAGATATGTTTTGTTCGATTTTATCTATTGCTTGATCTAACTGTTCAAGTGTTACAGGACGTTTTTCACAGGCCCTAAGTAGACCGTTCAGTATTTTTTGGCGGTCAAACGCTTCTCGTGAACCGTCCTTTTTTTCTACCATAACCGGCACAGTTTCAACTATCTCGTAGGTTGTAAAGCGTTTTTCGCAGTCGATACACTCGCGCCTACGCCTTATGCGTACACCACCATCCGCCGGACGGCTATCTAAAACCTTTGTATCCTCTGCATTACAGAAAGGGCACCTCATATTTTCCTCCTTTACTTCCTATCAACTTTATTATATAATATAATGAGCTAAAAGAAAAGGGTTAAATGAAAAATTTTGTTGTAACCGATACCGAAAATGGTATGCGGCTGTTAAGATTGGTACAGTTGCTAACCTTTGGTATGCCAAAATCAATACTGTACAAGAGTTTTAGGACGGGTAGAATTAAGGTTTTTAATAAAAAACAAAAAGAAAATTACAGGGTAAAAACTGGTGACGTTTTATCACTTTATATAAATGATGAGTTTTTTACCGATACAGAGAAGGCGCTTAATCCATCCAATGGTTTTAAGGTGGTTTATCATGATGAGCATCTTGCCATATTATACAAAGAATCCGGTGTATTATGCCATAGCGATGAAACCGGTGATGGTAACCTGTTAGATGGATTTATTAAACATTATGGTAGTGGAACATTTAGACCCTGCCTTATTAATAGGTTGGACAGGGGTACCGAAGGACTTGTTATCATAGCAAGAACTCACAATGCGGCCGAGCAACTAAACAGTTATATGCGTGACGGCGGGATAACTAAACTTTATCTTGCAGTTACTGATGGTAAGGTAGATGGATTAGTTAAAACAGGCTACAGCCGAAAAGACAGAATAACCGTTGCAACAGATGGCGACGAGATGATAAGTGAGTTTGAAACACTAAAGAAAAAAGGTAATTATTATTTATTGCAGATTAAGCTACATACAGGTAAAACCCATCAGATACGATCACATCTGGCATCGCTTGGAGTACATATAATAGGTGACCGTAAATATCTTAAAGATAGTAAGGATAACGTTTCTAATCAACTTCTCTGTGCATACAAAATATGCTTTAGTGAAACAGCAATACCGGAACTATCCGGTGTTGCCGGCAGTTGTTTTACTGCCGATAATTCTCGTACTGTTTCTTATTTTGATAGTCTAAAATAATGTAACCTGACTAGTCTGAGGTAGGTGAGATAATGTGCCTATCTCCACAAGTTTTGCTGCTACGGTAGAGGATAGCTTTGCTTCATGTGCAACCTCCTCAACCGAGATAAAATCATCATGCCTTAAACAGGCGGCATATAAATCGTTTGCTGCGGCTATTCCCAATCCACTAAGGGAGATATAAGGTAGACGTATCTTTCCATCCTCGATTACATAGTTGGTAGCATGGCTTTTATGTAGTTCTATCGGTAAGAACTCATATCCCCTTTTCAGCATTTCCCTAATACTTTGTAGTATAGTGAACAGCTCTTCGTCCTTCGCCTTTTTTTCAATCTCTATCTTTCTTCTAAGTGCAGCATAGTTGCGCATTGTTACATCTAATCCGCCTGCTGCAGAATCATAATCAAAAACTTCCTTCGCTTTTACTGTAAACATAACTGAATAATATGCCAGTGGATGATATAGCTTAAACCACATGAATTTAACGGCAGCAATAAGATATGCTACAGCATGCGCTTTTGGGAACATATATTTTATTTTTTTACAACTCTCTATATACCAATCCTCAACATTGCATCTTTTAAGCATCGATTCTATCTCCGACGTAAAGTTTGCCTGCGCCTTCCCCTTTCGTGTCCACTCCATTATCTTAAAAGCCATAGATTTATCTACACCTTTTTTAATAAGTTCGGTCATAATGCTATCACGTGTACCAATAACATCGGCAATTGTACATATTCCATCCTCTATCAGCTCCTTTGCATTACCCATCCAAACATCGGTGCCATGTGATAGCCCTGAAATCTGTATAAGGTCGCTGAATGTTTTAGGCTGTGCAGTTATAAGCATGTTGCGTACAAAATGTGTACCAAGTTCCGGTATTGCAAATGTTCCGGTTTTACTATCAATGTCCTGCTCGGTAACATTAAGCAATTCAGGGGATACAAGAAGTGACATAACGTCTTCATCGTTCATCGGTACATCCGACATTGCTATGCCGGTTAAATCCTGTAATCGTTTAAATATTGTGGGCATATCATGTCCAAGAATATCAAGCTTAAGTATTGTATCATGCAGATACTTAAACTCAAAATGTGTAGTTACAACACCTTTCTCCTTACTATCGGCAGGGTGCTGAACAGGGGTGAAATGCTCTACCTCATAACCGGAGGGCACAACTACCATACCGCCGGGATGTTGCCCGGTGGTCTTTTTTACGTCTACACAACCCTTAGAAAGCCTAAATTCCTCAGCTCCACTTACAATCATGTTACGCTCTTCAAGGTATTTTTTCACATATCCAAAAGCGGTCTTATCCTGCAATAATGATATAGTACCTGCCTTGAACACAAACTCACTTCCAAAAAGCTCTTCTGTATATTTGTGTGCATTTTCTTGATATTCGCCCGAGAAGTTAAGATCTATATCCGGTGCCTTGTCACCATTAAATCCAAGAAATGTTTCAAAAGGAATATCATGGCCGTCACCGTACAATTGTTTTCCACAGTTAGGACAACTCTTCGCAGGAAGGTCAAAACCAGAGTTAACCTGCGGTGTAAGTTCGTAGTAATAACAATCTTTGCAAATATAGTGTGGCGGTATTGAATTAACCTCCGAGATGCCGGCAAAAAATGCAACTGCAGAGGAGCCAACACTACCTCTTGAGCCTACAAGATATCCATTATCAACCGAGTTTTTTACAAGTTTTTGCGCAATGATGTAAAGCACAGCAAAACCATGTTTATTAATGCTTGTAAGTTCTCTATTTAAGCGCTCCTCAATATCGATTGGAAGCGGATCTCCATAAATCTTTTTTGCACCATCCATGGTAAGAGCTATCAGCTCTTCCTCGGCACCGTCAATTTTTGGGGTATAGGTACCTTTTGGTATAGCCCTTAACTCCTCGACATCATTTGCAAGATTATTTGGATTTGTTACTACAATTTCATAAGCCTTATCATCCGGTAAAAAATCAAATTCTCTTAGCATCTCCTCGGTTGTGCGATAGTATAGTGGTGGTTGCAGATCGGCATCTTTAAATTTAACTGATGTTAAAACTGCACGAAAAATTGCATCTTCTTTTTTTAGAAAATGAACATCTCCTGTTGCAATTACCGGAATATTTAGCCGTTCCCCTAAACCTACTATTGTTTTTACGTTCTCTTTAAGTACACTTTCATCCGATACAATTGCATTACGAATCATAAATTCGTTATTCATAATAGGTTGTACCTCTAAATAATCATAGTAGGATGCAACTTCCATTAGGTTGGAGTATGGAATGCCTTCTATAATTCTTTGATATAGTTCACCTGCTTCACAGGCAGACCCAACTAATAAACCTTCCCTGTGTTTATCTAGCAACCATCTTGGTATATTAGGTCGCTTATGAAAATGATCTAGGTGACTACGAGAAACTATTTTATAAAGATTAAATAAACCTTTTTGTGTTTTTGCATACAGTATAACATGATAACTTTTTGATTTTCCACCTGATTCTTGTGTATCCTGTGGTGTTTTTTCGTCAGCTAAAAGATAACCTTCTAAGCCATAAATTAACTTGAAATCCTTGCCATCCCTTTTAAGTCCATCAACTGCCTCCATTGCCTGTGGAAAGGCTTGGCAGTTGCCATGATCGGTAATTGCAACGGCTTTGTGACCAAGTTTTGATACATATTTAATTAGTTCCTTAGGTGCAATTAAGGCATCAAGAGAGCTAAGTTTTGTATGTAGATGCAGCTCTACCCTTGGTATCTCTGCTGTGTCTTTTTTCTTTTTTCTTTCAACCTTAACAATGTCATAAGGGTAGACGAGATAATCCTTCTCCCACTTTTCATCATACTCACAATTACCCCTTGCAAATATGGTATCACCAACCTTAATGTTAGGTAACTTTATACCCTCATGTAGGCGCTCCATAATTCTTAGTTTACAGCTGCCGGTGCCATCATAAATCATTACCTTTAAAATTTTATTATTTTTCTTACTTTCAAATAGCTCGACATCAAACACGTCGCCAAATATTGTCATTCTGCCGACCTGTTCCCCTACGTCTGATATTCGTTGTAATGTTTTTATCTTGAATATTTTACCATGTAAAACCTCGCCCTCCATCGCAGTAACATCTAATCCCTCAACAAATGGTATGTTAAAGGGTTTAACGTTTTTCTTTTTCTTTTGCATTGGCTTAGATGCTTTAGGCGAAGGTGGTGCCTGTGTAGCTGCTAGTGCTGTAGCTGCACCGGTTGTATTAGTTTCCCACGGTGGGGCAGGACCTGCCTTTTTATCGGTATTATTAGTTGTTGTTTGCGAAACATTAACTTTGTTAGAGCCAAGATATACACTACCGTTATCATCATGTTGTAGTAAAACGCTTGGGCACCAAGAAGTTTTTTCACAGATTAGCAATGCTAGTTTTTCACATAGGTTTTGACGTGTTAACAATGAAGAATCATTACAGCAATACAATGTTACGCTGTCGGACTCAATTAGTGCCGGTTTATTAGATAAAAATCCATTTATTACTACTCCGGTTGCTGCAAGCTCCTCGCAGAACAGCAATATCGTATCGGAGTTAACAGCCTCTTTAGGCAATAAATTTTTAACGGTAACTTTTTGTCCGGCAAAGGCAACCATAATTGATTTTTGAACATTATATATTAAAGCAGCAGTCATAGGTGTTTGAGTCGAAATATACACAACAACAGACCCTTTTTGGGCATCTATCTCTACTCTGTTTAACATGCTGTGACAAAGTTTATCCTTTGTTTTTTTTGAAAGGTACTCATCAAATATGTCACAGAAAAAATTATATTCCTGCAATTTCTTCTACTTCCTTAATAAACTCATCTAGAAAAGCGCCTTTTAATGTGCGAATACGCACACCTTTTTTAAAAAGCACTGCACTATCTTTTCCACCTGCAATACCAATATCGGCCTCTTTAGCCTCACCCGGGCCATTTACAACACAGCCCATAACTGCAACCTTAAGCGGTGCTTTAATATGTAGTAAGCGTTGCTCTATGGTATTTGCAATCTCTATCAAAGGTATCTTTGTTCTTCCGCATGTTGGACAGCTTATTAATTCTATGCCGGGTACATCTTTACCAACTGCACGTAAAATATGCCTTGCTGCCGCTACTTCGTCACATACATCACCGGTTAATGACACCCTAATTGTATCACCTATACCATCGAGCAATAAATTCCCAATTCCGAGTGATGACTTACATAGTGACTGCATTAGTGTTCCTGCCTCGGTAACGCCGAGATGCAGCGGGTAATCCACTACCGATGAAAGTCTACGATATGATTCTATCATAAGCGGTACATTACTACATTTTACCGAGATAACAATATTTTTAAATTGTTCATCCTCTAATAGCTTCACATGACTAAGTGCGCTCTCAACAAGTGCACCTGCCCTGTCATCACCAAATTTATCTGCCAGATCTTGCTCTATGCTACCATTGTTTACACCGATTCTTATCGGTATTCCCCTTGCACCACATTCGTCAACAACAGCCCTGACATTGTCCTTGCCGCCAATATTACCGGGGTTAATTCTTATCTTATCCACACCGGCTTTTGCTGATGCTATCGCTAACCGATAATCGAAATGTATATCGGCAACTATAGGGCAGGAAACACTATCTTTTAATGCTTTTATTGTGTCTACCGACTCTAAGTTCGGTACGGCAAGCCTTATTATATCACACCCGGCCTGCTGTAAAGCTTGTGCCTGAATAACATTTGCCGTCACATCCTCTGCCGGTACTGAAAGCATAGATTGAATTAAAATAGGCAATCCTCCACCTATTTTTAACGACCCTACCTTTATAATTCTTGTTGTCATCCTATTAGCCTCGAAACATCATTAAAAGTAACAAATACCATTAATCCCATAAGCAGCATAAAACTTGCACCATTTACCACTATCTCAAATTTTTGTGGTATTGGCCTACGTATTATAGCCTCTACAACTAAAAAGAATAATCTTCCGCCATCAAGTGCCGGTACAGGTAGTAGGTTAAACACACCAAGGTTTACAGTTAACAACGCCACTACCATAAGCAGTTCAATTATCCCTAACGCAGCAGCATCTCCAATAACGGTTACAATACCCACCGGGCCGGAAAGATTATTAATCGCCACACGTCCGGTCACAAGGTCTACCAGTGATAAAAATATAATTCTTGCAAGTGAGGCTGTATAGGCAACTGCCTCCGATGCAACAGAGATAATGGTTTTTTCTACCGGCAACACAGTAAAGCCTTGTACAAGCTGGACATGTCCACCCTCATGCTCAATGGTATCAAACCTTACACCCTCTAACAATAATGATTCGCCATCTCTGTTTACAGTAATATCGGCTGTATAATTCTCTGTACGGACAAGCTCATAAATAACATCATTAGCTATAAAAACTCGACGCCCGTTTACTGCTGTAATAACATCACCAACCATAAGCCCATCTTGACCTACTAAGCTGCCCTCGGCTATACCACTAACTGTTCTGCTTGCAATATAGTCATTATTTGAGACAATAATTATTAGAATGATAAAACCGAGCAATAGGTTCATAAATGCGCCAGCTAAAAGAATTATCGCCTTTTTAATCTTTGGTAGTTTATTGTATGCACGTGGGTCGTTGCTATCCTCGTCCTCACCCTCCATAGCTACAAATCCACCAATAGGTAAAAGACGTAATCTATACAAGGTTTCCCCTTTTGTAAAACTAAAAAGCACCGGTCCCATACCAATAGCAAACTCGTTTACCTTTACGTTGAACTTTTTTGCCGTAATAAAGTGTCCAAACTCATGAATAAATATTACAAGTCCAAATACAACTATTGCACTAACTACAGTAATTAACGTTGACAAAATAATCACCTATATGTTTTCGCTTACAAATTTTCTTGCCAAACTGTCGGCCTTAAACAACTGTTCTAAGGTGTAGGAATCATCTATTATATCGCAATTGTCTAATGAGTTAGATACAAGCCTTGATATATCATTGAATGAAATCTTATCCTCTAAAAACAGTGCTACCGCTGCCTCGTTTGCACCATTTACTATACAGGGTGCAAGCCCACCAAGTGCTAACGCCCTTTTAGCGGTAGCAAGACAGGTAAATGTTTCCTCGTCCGGTGGCGAAAATGTTAAGGACATATTTAGTATGTCCGGGACATCTGCAATATTATTTACACGTGCAGGATAGGATAACGCATAACCTATCGGCACCGACATATCCGGTACACCAAGCTGTGCAAGAAGTGCACCGTCACATAGTTGAACCATGGAATGAATAATACTTTGCCTATGCACCACGACCGATATCTGATCCGGTGTGAGTGAAAACAAAAATGCAGCCTCTATAACCTCTAGACCTTTATTCATCAGTGTTGCACTGTCTATGGTTATTTTTTTACCCATACTCCAGTTAGGGTGGTTAAGTGCTTGCTGCAACGTTACATCTTCGAGCTCTGCCCTTGTCTTTCCAAAAAAAGGACCACCGCTTGCAGTTAGCCAAATTCTTGTTAGATTCTCTGCCTCGCCTTTGCCCTGTAGGCACTGGAAGATTGCACTATGCTCACTGTCGACCGGAATAATTTTAGCACCACTTTTTTTAGCTGCTTGCATAACAAGCCTACCGCCAGTCACAAGACTTTCTTTGTTAGCAAGTGCTACATTAGTACCGTTTTCAACTGCTGCAAGCGTAGCACGTAAGCCGGCAATGCCAACAACAGCATTAAGCACCATATCAGCCTGTGGAAGTGCTGCAAGTTGTGCCGATGCATCTCTACCGATAAAAATTTTTTCTATAAATTTTCTCGGTTTTAGTAGTTTAGCCGCATTTTCATCAGCTATACCTACATATTGCGGTTTATAAAGCTCTATCTGCTGTTCCAATAACTCAATGTTACCGTTACAAGAAAGCGCTAATACATTGTAATTAAGCTGTGGAATAATTTTTAAGGTTTGTACACCTATAGAGCCGGTAGACCCTAACAATACTAAATTCTTCATAATTAATTATACATTACAAAATTTAAAATTATCACTAATAGCGGTGCTATTAATAAAACACTGTCAAATCTATCCAGTACACCGCCGTGCCCCGGAAATGTTGATCCAAAATCCTTTATCTGGCATTGCCTTTTTACAACCGATGCAAATAGATCTCCAACCACACCAAGTGCTGCACCCACTATAGATAGCGGGACAAGAACTACAAAAAGATCGAAATTTATTACTACTACAGTTTCTAATCCAATTAAACCTACAACAAATGTATAAGCTAATGTTAGTATAACAACAAATATTATAGATCCAAACAACCCACCTATTAACCCCTCTATTGTTTTATTTGGGCTAATTTTAGGTGCAAGCTTTCTTTTGCCTATTGCACTTCCAACAAAATATGCAAAGGAATCTGCTCCCCATCCTATAGCCATTGATAACAACATAAGATATATCGCATCACTTCTATGTGGTAAAGCTTCAAAAATTGTTTTAAAATAGATAAAGGGATAAAAACAGAAAAATATGACCGTACTATAAAAAATCATTCCACCAAGTTGATGAATATCGCCATCCTCAGGTTTAAAAATCATATATAGTGCTGTTAAAATTATAAATCCAAAAAGTGCCGGAAATATGAGAACTTTAACAAATTCGATATCAGAGAACACTAGTACCAGTCCCAATACCCATTCAAAAACTAGTATCGGTTTAAAGTTAATGCCAAAGCAATGATATATCTCGTAAAGTGCAATACCAAGTACTATAGCTACAACAACATTATAAATTAGTGTAAAATACGCACAGGTAACAACTGCAAGTACAATAAGCCCGACGGCAGAAGAAATTATTCTTGTTTTCATTATCTGCCTCCAAAGCGACGATTTCTTGAATGAAACTCTTTAGCTGCTAATGCCATATCTTCTCTTTTAAAATCAGGCCATAATACATCCATATAGATAAATTCTGAATATGCTGCTTGCCATAGCAAAAAATTGGAAATACGTTGTTCGCCAGATGGGCGAAGTATAAAATCCATATTAGGAACATCTTTAGTATATATATTATTGTCTATTAGCTGTTCATCAATATCCTCTAAAGATATTTTATTATCCTTTACCATTACAGCTATATTTTTAACTGCATGTAGTAGCTCAGACCTTGCACCGTAGTTAACCGCAACATAAAGTGTCATTCCGTCTTTATCTGCCGAACCGGTTTCTATCTTTTCCATTAATGAAATTAGATCACTAGAAAGCCCCTCTCTTTCACCTATGAAAATAACCCTATTGTTTTCTTTTTCATAGTCGAAGGCCTTTATAAGATATTCCTTAAAAAGCGACATAATATTATTAACCTCATCCACCGAACGTTTCCAGTTTTCGGTAGAAAAGGCATAAAATGTAACGGAGTTAGCACCCTCAGCGTTGCAGTATTTTACTATATCTGTAAAAACCTCTGCACCTTTTCTGTGCCCCATGTAACGTGGCAGATGATGCTTTTTTGCCCATCTGCCGTTACCATCCATTATTATTCCGATATTAAGCCCACTTAGGTCTGTCATATCTCCATAATCTCTTTGTTTTTGTGTGCAAATACCTCGTCAAGAATCTTAACCTTTTTATCGGTTAATTTTTGAATCTCAACCTCTAAATCCTTTAAATCATCCTCGGTTATTTCGGATGCCTTTTTCATCGCTTTAAACTTGTCTATTGCATCACGCCTTACATTACGAACAGCAACCTTCGCTTCCTCGCAATATGTGTGAACCTCCTTAGACAAGGCTTTTCTGCGTTCCTCAGTTGGGGCAGGGAAATTCAAACGCATTATTCGGCCATCATTGTTCGGATTAATACCGATATCAGACTTTAATATAGCCTTTTCGATTATCGACATAAGTGAAGAATCCCACGGTGTAATTGTGAGGGTTCTAGCCTCCGGCGTAGCAACCGCAGCAACCTGATTAATAGGTGTTTCAACACCATAATAGTCCACCGTTACCCTATCAAGTATTGAGGGATTGGCCCTTCCTGCACGAATGTTTGTGAGTTCCTTTTCAAGACGCTCAATTACCTCGTCCATCTTTTTATCGTATTTTACTGTCATCTCGCTCATAAAGCACCTCCTTAATTGAACCATTTAACTAATGTTCCGATATTTTTACCACAGACTGCATCGATGATATTTTGTTTTTTGCTACCATCAAACACCCTCATCTGCATTCCGTAATCCCTACAAAGTGAAGCTGCGGTAGAATCCATTACCGATAGATTTTTTGCAAGAACCTCACTGTAGCTAATTTCGTCATATTTAACGGCATCAGAATGCTTTTTGGGATCTTTATCATAGACTCCGTCTACCATGGTTGATTTAAGCAACAGGTCAGCATCTATCTGCAATGCACGAAGTGCAGCCGCAGAATCGGTAGAGAAAAAACCGTTACCTGTACCACCTGCAAAAAATACAACATAGCCATTTTTAAGATAATCAATTGCACACTCTCTTGTATAATTTTGGCAAAGTTGCGGCATTGCCTGCGAGCTAAGAACAATTGATTTTAAACCCTTTTGCTGTAGTGCATCACAAACTGCAAGTGCATTCATTACAGTAGCAAGCATACCTATATCATCGGCTACCTGGCGTGTCATATCACCGCCGGTTCTACCACGCCAAAAATTACCGCCACCTACAACTATACCCAGTTCAGTACCTGTTGCAGCTGCTTCTACTATTGCATCGGCTGTTGCGCTAAGCGAATCGGCATTGATTGAAAAACCTGCCTCGCCTGCTAGACCCTCGCCGCTAAGCTTTAAAAGCACACGCATTTTTTTTCCCATAAATACTCCTTATTTTTGTGTTGCAACTACACGTTTTGCAGCAAGTGCAATTGCAAATTCGGTACGCATCTTCATAAGTTTACAGTACATCGAATCCTGCCCTTTTATATTATTAGTTGCGTTGTAGCTTGCGGCCGCACAGCCACCGCTACAAAAATATTTTGCAAAACAGTCTTTACACTCAGCCTTTGTTAGTAACGTTGTATCAAAAAACTCCTTTGTAATATCATCCTTTATTACCCCTGTATCGATTGTGCCAAGCATATACTCAGGATGTCCCACAAACTGATGACATGGATACAGATCTCCGGTAGGTGTGACTGCTAGATACTCACACCCTGCACCACAACCTCTAATACGTTTAATCGCACATGGTCCGCCCGACAAATCGGCCAAAAGATGAAAGAATAAAAACTCATCGGATTCGCATAGACGATTAAAAATTTTTTCGTAAGATAGTGCTATATCATCGAGATGTTTTTCAGTAATTGCATAGTCGGTACCTTCGGATGAAACGGGCTCTACCGATATGTTGTGGAACCCAAGGTTGGCCATATGGAATACATCATTATAGAAATCAAGATTATCGGCTGTAAATGTACCCCTTACATAATAGCTTTTATCGCCCCTTTTTAAAAGGAGCTGTTGGAATTTAGGCGTTATCATATCGTAGCAACCATCTCCACCTAACGTTTTACGATTTTCATCGTTAATATGTGGCCGCCCATCAAGTGATAATACAACATTATCCATCTCTTTATTTATAAAGTCAGATGTCTCGTCGTTAAGCAGTACTCCGTTAGTTGTAATAGTAAAGCGAAAATTCTTATCCCACTTTTTTTCTATCTCTCTTGCATATAGGACTGTCTGCTTAATTACCTCTATATTAAGTAAAGGCTCACCACCAAAAAAGTCAACCTCTAAATTATGGCGTGAACCGGAATTTTGACATAGCATATCGATAGCTTTTTTTGCTACATCTAAGGACATTAATTCCCATTTTCCACCAAACTTACCACCTTTAGCAAAACAATATCTACATTCAAGATTGCATGCATGTGCCATGTGTAAACACATTGCCTTTAAAATCGGCTTTGCGTTAATTGCTTTTTGCCGTGCAAGTTCATTTTCTTTGGTATATAGTTGCCCTTGTTGTGTTAGTTGTTTAATCTCTGCCTCAGCACTTTCTATCTGTTCATTAGAATACAGCTGCTGTGCATCCTGCTTTTTGCCAGACAACAACAAAAAAGCAAGCCGATCAATTATATGCACTGCACCACTCTCGGTGTCAAGCGCCAGCATTAAAC
>CAYJKW010000022.1:0-30353 GCA_964370765.1 uncultured Oscillospiraceae bacterium | reverse complement strand
GGTTACGGCGGTAACGTACTTCTTGGCAAAAAGTGTTTTGCACTACGTATCGCTTCCTATCAGGGTTATAAAGAAGGTTGGATGGCAGAGCATATGCTTATCCTTGGTCTTAAAAAGCCTGATGGCACTATCGACTACATTACAGGTGCATTCCCATCTGCTTGTGGTAAAACAAACCTTGCAATGCTTATCCCGCCCAAAGCTTATCTTGACAAAGGATATGAAGTATTCTGCGTAGGTGATGATATTGCTTGGATGCATATCGGTGATGATGGCCAGCTATATGCTATCAACCCTGAATCTGGTTTCTTTGGTGTTGCACCGGGCACTAACATGAAGTCCAACCCGAATGCACTAATCTCCACACAAAAAGATACAATCTTCACAAACGTTGTTCACAACCTTGATGAGAATACAGTTTGGTGGGAAGGCCTTGATAAGAATCCTCCTAGCAATGCTCTTAACTGGAAGGGCGAAAAGTGGGACAGCGCATCTGGTGATAAGGGTGCTCATCCTAACAGCCGTTTCACTGCACCGGCACGTAACTGCCCCTGTATCTCCTCCGAGTTTGAGAATCCGAAGGGTGTACCGGTTACAGCTATCGTATTCGGTGGCCGCCGTGCTAAAACTGCTCCGCTTGTATACCAAAGCTTCGATTGGCAGCATGGTGTATTCGTAGGTTCTATCATGGCCAGCGAAACAACATTTGCAGCTGCAGGTCAGCAGGGTGTTATCCGTCGTGACCCGATGGCTATGCTTCCTTTCTGCGGTTACAATGTTGGTGACTATTTTGCTCACTGGTTAACAATGGGTAAAAAGCTTGGCGATAAAGCACCAAAAATATTTAACGTTAACTGGTTCCGTATCGATGATGACGGTAAGTTCATCTGGCCTGGTTTTGGCGACAATATGCGTGTTCTTAACTGGATTGTTGAGCGTTGTCATGGTAACACCGAGGCAGTAGAAAGCCCAATCGGTTACCTTCCAAATGCCGAGGATATCGATATCGCAGGTCTTGAAGGCGACGGCATCACACTTGATGTTGTTAAGGGCCTACTTGATGTTGATAAGTCTCTATGGCTTGAAGATGCAGCAGCTTGCCGTGAGTTCTATGACAAGATCGGTTCAAGACTTCCTCAGGAGCTAAGTGACGAGCTTGCAAAGCAAGAAGCACGCCTGAAATAAATTTTAGCAACAATAAAAAGAGGCAAAAGTCTTTGACTTTGCCTCTTTTTTTATCTGGATAGTTAATTTGTTAAGATTGCCAGTAATCCAAATAAAAATGGTGTTATTAACACCATTTTTTATACTAAATATTCATTGACTAAAATGTGATGGCATCAGCGTTTATGCGATAGTAGCTATTATTGCCCTCCTCATATAAATCAAACACACCTGTTAACTCTATCAACTCGCCGTCATCCGGCAATTCAATATCCTCCGAAATTGGTGCAAACTCTATCCCCTGTGGGCAACATCCTGTTGCATCATTAATTATTATGAAATTATAAGTTGTTTTTGTTGCCTCATAGTATTCTGAGCGAAACGTTCCCTCAGCCTTGATGGTGGATCCTCTATAATCAGAGGGGCTTACCATCATTGCATAGACTTGAGAATAAACAATCGTATCACTCATAACGGTTAGATCAATATCTATCCCTTCTGCAGGTTGTTCGTCCTGAGTATTTTCTTCATTACATGATGATAAAAAAACTGCCACCGTTAAACAAGCTAAGAATATAACCATCAATTTTTTAAACATAGCATTACACCTTAATCAATCTTGGAATAACTGCCGATACACCAAATATAACAATATTAGCAGCTACAATAGTGGAGCCTACCGGTGTACCAAACAGTATCGAAACAAGTATTCCTGTAATAGCACAAAACACCGAGATAATTGCCGATGATATTATTACTGATTTAAAGTTGCCAAACACTCTCATGGATGATAATGCAGGAAAGACAACAAGAGCAGATATAAGTAACGATCCTACTAGATTCATCGCTATAACAATTACTGCAGCAACTGTTACAGCTAATATTAAGTTATATCTTGCAACCTTTAACCCTGTTGCCTTAGCAAACGATTCATCGAAGGTTATTGAAAATATTTTATTGTAATACAATATAAAGATTGTGATTACAAACAGCGATAGAACCGCACATATTATAACATCAGTCATTGTTAGTGTAAGAATTGATGTAGAGCCGAACAAGGTTGTACAAACATCACCGGCAAGGTTAGTTGATACAGGAAAGATATTTAATAATAGATATCCCACAGCAAGCGAGCCTACCGACATCATTGCAATAGCAGCATCACCATTTATCTTTGTATTCTGCCCAATATGTAAAAGCAAAATTGCGCAAAGCGCTGTTATTGGAAAAACTAAAAAGTTTTCGTTTGCAACCTTTAGAACAGAAGCAATTGCAATGGCTCCAAAAGCAATATGTGATAACCCGTCCCCGATATATGAGAATCTTTTTAGTACAAGAGTTGCGCCTAACAAGGATGAACACAATGCTATAAGCACCCCTACAATAAAAGCATATATAACAAAATCATAGGAAAAGTAAAGGGCCAATTCGTTAATAATATTATTCATTTGCAGCATCCCTTCTAGCTTCAATATAGTCATCTTTTGCCATAAAGGTTGTTGTTTCATCCAGGGATAATACTAAGTTTGCATAAGGTAGCGCATTATCTATTTCATGTGTAATCATGATTATAGTAGTCCCCTCATCATTAAGCGCACTGATAGCATTATACAGATCTTTTACCGACTCGGTATCTAATCCGGCCATCGGTTCATCAAGCAGTAACATCTTATCGGTTGCACATAATGCTCTTGCTAAAAGTACGCGCTGTTGCTGCCCACCCGAGAGTTTGCAATAGCTTTTATTTTTAATATCCAAAATGCCGATTTTTTCTAATATCTTAATTGTCTTTTCTTTTTCATCTTTGTTATAAAAAAACCTAAGTCCATGTTTATTAATATTACCGGAAAGAACGACTTCCCATACTGATGCTGGGAAATCCTTTTGTATCTGTGTCTGTTGTGGTAGGTAGCCGATATCATTACAGTTTAGGTTATTACCAAATGTTATTCTTCCGGATATAGGGGGCAATAGCCCTAACACAGTTTTAATTAACGTGCTTTTTCCTGCACCGTTTTTCCCAACAATGCATAGATAGTCACCGCTATCTATGCTAATATTTATGTTGCGTTGAACTATGTTACCCTCGTATCCTACCGATAGATTTTCGCAGGCAAATTGTTTCATTAAAATCTTATTCCTTAATTTAAAACTGTTTGCAGTATCTCTAGATTATCTTGCATTATTGAAATATAGGTAACATCTGACTCAAGATCACCTGCCGTTACTGATTGCATTGAATTTAATACTACTATTTCTGAACTAACACCACTTGCAGATATTATAGTTGAGGCAATATCTTCAGCTGCACCATCAATTATAACAACGTTACTGATATCTAGCTCTTTTATCTTTTCGGAAAGAAATGCTATAGTCTCAAAGCTTGCCTCTGTCTCTGCAGAGCAACCCGGAAAAGCTGCATAATAGCTAATGTCATAATCATCAACAAGATATCTAAAAGGAAAACGATCTGCAACCAGTATAGTATCGCGGCTTGCCATTTCTACTAATGTCTCATACTCTTCATCTAAAGTCTGTAGCTTTGCGGTGTACTCTGTAACATTTGCTAAATATGCATCTGAATTTTCTTCATCAAGTTCCTGTAGTGCAGATGTGATATGGTCGCATAATTCGGATGCATTCTCGAGTGACATCCAAATATGCTCATCATAAACTATTTCACCATCATGTAGATGTACTTCGCTATGCTCTGTGCTATCTTCATCAGTATGGTCATGTTCGTGAGTTTCTTCGTCACTGTGATCATGCTCATCATGCTCGTGGGCTTCTTCGTCACTGTGATCATGTTCATCATGTTCGTGAGCTTCTTCATCACTGTGGTCATGTTCATCATGTTCGTGAGCTTCTTCATCACCGTGGTCATGATTATGCTCAACATTCTGCATACCCTCTATGGTCTCTTCAGCAACAACATTATCTCCAAGAAGCGCCATTAGGTTCAAGACCTTCATATCCTCATTTTGAGCCTGCGAAAGCACTTCTTTCACCCATTCATCTGAATCGCCACCGTTGTAAACAAACATATCCGCAGTAGAAATTGTTGCTATATCTTGTGTTGTAGGCTGAAAGCTATGCAGGTCAACCCCTGTGTCAACAAGCCAAATTAATTCAATATTTGATGATGCGTCCCCAATTATTGCATCCATCCAACTGTATATCGGAAATGTAGTTGCTACTACTTTTAGCTTTTCCTGTGATTGGTCTTCGATCGATGCTGTTGACGAGATGTTGGTATCGCGTATATCAGATTCCTGCGAACAGCCTGATAGTAACATACAAAGTGATATTGCTATTGCAGATACTCTTTTTAATATTTTCATTTCTCCACTCCTTTTCCATGTTTTTGTTACGTTTTAATTTGAGAACAATTCTCACATGTTCCATATATAACAGCTTTGTGCTTACTAACTTTAAATCCGAAATTTTCTAATGCTAAGCCTGCAATCATTTCTGATATATGCCGATTTAGATGATGTGTCTCGTTGCACTTGTCGCAGATAAGATGAATTATTCCGCAGCAGCTTTCAGGGTCAATATATTGATAAAGCAGCTCCCTGTTTCCATCATTTGCAACACGACAAAGCACACCTTCCTGTTCCATAATAGAAAGATTTCGATATATAGCACTTTTACTTATTCCTTTACTGCCAAGTTGCTTTTCCAGCTGCTTTACAGAAAAAGTCTCATGTAGGTTGTTCTTGAAAAAATTCGATAAAATTTTACGTTGATCGGTTAAATAACTGCTAATTACACTCACCCCCTGAACATAATCAATTTGCGACTTAGTTGCAAATTGATTATATTCTATCCCACAACGTATGTCAATATCCTTTTTCGCTTTAAATTAAATTATTTATTGTTTGCTATAGTTTTTTTGTTTTTGGTCGATTACTATATATAGGTTCTATATAAGTTTTTATACAAAAAAGACGAGGAATTAAAATGTTGTTTGATGGCACCTATATCGTTGAACTTGTAACTAGAATTTTACCTGCTACTATTGCTGCCGGAACATTTGTCTGGACAGTTTTAATAGGACTAAAAAAACTGAAAGAGGCACAAAAACTAAAGAATGAGGAACAGCTTGCGGCTTCTATTAAAGCTTTTAGCAGTAATAACATAGCTAAAAGGCTAAGTTCACTAAATAATCTTGAAAAAAATGCAAGCCACATTTTTCCGGAACTGTGCTTACTATATCTGTGCGAAGAAAATCTATATATAAAGTCACTTTTAAACGACATTATAATACAGAATGCGTATGATAATACACAGGAGGCTTTGGAGATTTCCAATCGGCATATAAAAACATTTTTAAAAAACTACCAAAACACCCGTGGAGAAATATTTACATACCCCGAGATAAAAATGTTACTTAAAGCTCACGAATATATCAGAATTGACCGTGAATTAGCCAACAATAGCAGTTTTGTTTTTAATATGAATATTGATAACAGTATTTTAATAGAAGGGTTGTTGCTATCATCGACACTACTTGGATGTATAATAGATAGCAAAGTTTTAACCGAGCTTAATGGAATAGTATTTATTAAGTCGGATATACGAAAAAAAACATTTAATAATATGCTTATAAGAAATTCGCTGTTATTTGAAAATGTCGCTAGGTTATCCGAATTTGACAATACAGATATAAAATCTTGCACTCTAAAAAGGAATGATTTTTCTGCATCGTACTGGAGTAACAGCAGGCTTGAAAACGTTTCTTTTTCAAGATGTTCTTTTTTTGATTTAAGAAGTTTTGATACGGTCGAACTTGATGGGTGCCGCTTTGCCGACTGTCCTTTTGTTTTTAACTCAAAAAATAATAAGCCCTACATTAGTGTTTCAATGTATGATTGTACAGTTGAAACTACCAATGTTGAAGGGCCTTCTTCGGATAGGTGTAAATTTTTGGGTGCAAACTTTAAGGACTCTATATTCGAGAACTGTATTTTTAAGAGTGTTAGTTTTAATGGCTCTAACTTTGATAATGTCACATTTATCGGCACAAAGGATAGTGGAAAGCTTTGGCGATGTGATTTTAGGGGATGCCGCTTTGAAAATTGTACCTTTACCAACATCAAGTTGGGAGGTTGTAACCTCAACAGTATAAGGTTTGACAGCAGTTGCACCTTTGAAAATGTTGATTTTGGTGGCTGTAGCTTAAAACGAACTAGGTTTGACTCCATCGAATCGCAGATTATAAACTGCAGCAACTTTGATGTAACCTACAACAAATATAATGCTGAGGTGATGTTATAAGGTATCAATATAGGGCTCCCACCGTTGCCTTTTGTAGCTTACAAATTCCGACGTTTTTATAAAATCAAAAAAATCGTTTTTCTTTAGCCAACGATAGGAAATGGTTTCCCCTTCTTGCAAAATGATCGCATCTTTAACATAGTCCGTTATACAGAAAAATCCAACGTATATTGTTTTATTGTTATCATTCACAACAGTATATATATGCCTTAAACTGTCAGCCTTTATTCCTGTTTCTTCAAACAGCTCACGCACTGCACCTTGGTACGGGCTTTCACCTTTTAATATGCTTCCGCCTGCACTAGCCTCATACTGCCCTGGGAACAGTGGTTTATTTAAATCTCGTTGCATAACAAGATAACTACCATCAATATGGCGCACCATAATCTCACTAACTATATGATACACTCCTTCAGGTATAGCCTTACCCCTTATTAAATCAATCCCTGCAAGGGTGCCATCTTTACTGTATCCATCCCATATTTCCATAATTAAATGATCACCATTTTATTCGAATTCGTTTTGAACCTCGGTTAGCAGATTATATCGTGCATCCCACAGTTTTTTTGATAGGTCAACATAGTATTTATGAGGATTTTCCATTCGGGTAACCTCATCCCATAATGCTGCTACACTATCAAGACAATGTTTCCTGATATCCTTAATGTCTGGAGTTTTGTATACAAGCTCACCTCTATCAAATATCAGCTTTTGTAGGCGCTCCAACCTGTAATTTTTATATGTTGTCTTTTTCCATGTATCCACCGGATCAAATAGTGTTAAAGGTTTTGTTTCGTCCGGCTTTTCATCATACATACAGATTAAATCAGCCTCTGCAAATCCGGTGTCATTATCATATACTCTATATAGTGTTTTTAGGTGCGGGACTGTCATCTTCTCAACCGACTCTGATAGTTTAATTCTTGGCACAAATTCATTATCTTTTTTTATGGCAACAAGCTTGTAAACGCCACCAAATACAGGGTCACTTTTTGCGGTTATTAATTTTTCACCTATACCGTAACCATCTACTGCCGCATTTTGTATTGCCAAATCCCTTATAATATACTCATTAATTGAGTTACTTGCTATAATTTTAACATCAGAATACCCAGCATCATCCAACATCTTGCGAGCCTTTTTTGATAGATAGGCTATATCGCCACTATCTATACGCACACCGGACGGCCTATGCCCAAGCGGAGTTAGTATCTCATCAAAGACTTTAATTGCGTTAGGTATGCCGCTGTTAAGCGTTGAGTAGGTGTCCACCAATAACGTACAATTTTCTGGATACTTTTTTGCATAGGTTGCAAAAGCCTCATACTCACTATCAAAAAGCTGTACCCAGCTGTGTGCCATAGTGCCGGAAACCGGTATGTTAAACATATAGCCTGCCATTACATTACTGGTCGCATTGCAACCGGCTATATAGGCTGCACGGGAACCATAATTAGCGGCATCATAGCCCTGAGCACGACGTGCACCGAACTCCATCACCCCCCTACCATCTGCAGCGCGAACTATTCTATTTGCCTTTGTAGCGATAAGGCTTTGGTGGTTAATTGTACAAAGCAGGAATGTCTCTATAAGCTGTGCCTCTATCACAGGGCCTATAACTGTAATAATTGGTTCATTCCGAAAAATCGGAGTCCCCTCCTCAACCGAGTAAACTGTACAGCTAAACTTAAAGTCTGACAGATATTCCAAGAATTTGTCGGAAAAAAGTGACAAACTACGAAGGTAAGCTATATCATCAGTAGTAAACTTTAAGTTTTTAAGATACTCTATAAACTGTTCAAGACCTGC
Source organism: uncultured Oscillospiraceae bacterium (assembly GCA_964370765.1). Classification (GTDB taxonomy): domain Bacteria; phylum Bacillota; class Clostridia; order Oscillospirales; family Ruminococcaceae; genus CAYJBH01. The sequence continues at coordinate 22,100 of CAYJKW010000022.1, read as the reverse complement.
AAATATAGCAAATCCACCTTGATCAGGTACCCGACGAAAAAACATGTCAAATACCACAACATCAACACCATGACCACAATCAAGATAGCCGTTTGACATTGTAAGCTCATAAAGATCCATCAACATTGATAGGTTGCGATTATTTATCACCTCATCCTCCTATTAATACGTTTTCTCGCTTCGCGCTTTTTCCTAAGCCTGTAACGACGAATAGAAAAGTAAAGTAGCAAGAAGTATACTATTACCCCTATCGCAATAATACTAAAGATAACCTTAAAAACAGTGCTATCAAAAAACGCCATCATCTGTGATGTGAAATACAGCATATCGCTACGCTCAAATGTTTGTGCTGCAAGCAGCTCGGTCTCTCCAATAACCGTGTCCCCACGTTTGACAGTTAAGGTACCAATAACCTGATCTTCATCTACCGGCGCCTCTACAAATTCTGGAAGATCATAGATACGTGTGAGCGATCGTTCGTCCTCATCATTGTGTAAAAGTGAGTAAACCGATTCTGACGGATATAAAAGTAGCGAGTCACTATCTTCGTTAAACTTTAACGGTACCTGCTCGACCGCTGCGCCGGACTCGATAACAGGCCTTACGGTAAAGTTATTATATACCCAGTTATATATATCGGCCGTTATGTCAAATGCCGGTTTTGCTGAAAGTGCCTCTCCTGCGGCATCTTCCCCTTCACTACTTGCCCCCATTACAACAAGAAGATAGTTTTCCCCATTTTGGGTTGCTGTAGAGATGTAGTTGTGCCCAGCCTCCGGTAAAGTTCCAGTTTTAACACCAAATACATAATCTTTATAATATGCAGAGTTTTCATCCTGCATAGCACAGGTAGTAACAAGAATATCAGCTCCTTCACGGACTATATCCTCCGAGATATAGTAACGAGAAGAGTTAGCAGCCTCTACAAATGCAGGGTATTCTAGTGCAGCCATTGTAATTTTAGCCATATCTCTTGCTGTCGTATACTGCTCATCATTACCAAGACCATGAGGATTTGTAAAATTAGTATTTGTGCAGCCCAACTGTGCCGCGCGGCTGTTCATTTCGGCTATAAATGTAGGGATGTCCCCACCTGACAGGTAGTCCGCAACTATCGAGGCTGCTTCGTTGGCACTTTGTAACATCATTGCGTAAAGTGCAAGTTCAGCAGTAATCGTTTCGCCGCGGCGTATATCGGCCGAAGATACACTTAGTCCGGCAAATTCGTCGTATATATATCCCGGTGCTGTCATAGTGGTTGTTTCAAGATTTGCTACCTTCTCCACAAGGAGCATTGAGGTCATTATCTTTACAAGCGATGCGGGGGGCCTTGGTGTGTCAGCATTTTTTTCATAGACAACTACACCGCTGTCAAGGTTAATAAGTAAAACCGACTCGGCATTAACATCAAAGTCCGGCTCGAACTCCGCCGAAACCGGTAGACTAAGTAGCAGTGACAATAATATAATAATACAAATTATTTTTTTCATATTTACAAACACCTCTTTATAGTGTATATTTAAATAATAAATGAAGTAAATGGAGTATTCAATGACAAATATTTGGCATGATATAAGCCCTAACAGAATTAACCCAAATGATTTTATTGCGGTAATCGAGATTGAAAAGGGTAGCAAGAAAAAGTATGAACTTGATAAGGAAACCGGTCACATAATGCTTGATCGCATTCTGCATACATCTACCCATTACCCTGCAAACTATGGTTTAATACCCAGAACATATGCAGATGATGATGATCCACTGGATGTAGTGGTTATAAGTAGCGAGGTTATTCGACCGCTAAGCCTCGTACGTTGTTATCCAATCGGTGTTATGTCCATGATGGATAACGAGAGAATGGACCATAAGATAATTGCTATACCTTTTGAAGATCCGAGCTATAACAGTTATACCGATATATCGGAATTGCCTCCTCATATCTTTAACGAAATGAGCCACTTTTTCCAAGTTTACAAAAATTTAGAGAATAAGGAAACTGTAGTAAACGATGTGGAAAATAGGGAGGTAGCTATGACTGTTATTAAGGATGCCTTAGAGCACTATATCGAAAAGTTTTGCAGATAACTAGTTGTCTACATTGTTGCCAACCGTCCGCCTTGCGATTATAAATCGCGGGCGGCGTTTTGTTTCAAGGTAAATTTTGCCAATATATTCACCTATAATACCAAGACAAAGCAGCTGAACCCCACCCATAAAGAATATTGCGAAGGTTGTGCTACTCCAACCGTTAACAGTACTGCCAAAGAAATACTGTATTAACGTCCATACAGCACCGACAAACCCTAATATCGAGATAAAAACCCCAAGCGTTGTAATAAGATGTAACGGCCTATTTGATAGGCTTGTAATACCATCTATGGCAAGTGCTAACATCTTAGATAGTGGGTAGTGGCTTTTCCCTGCAATTCGCTTAGATCGCTCGTACTCTACTACCGTAGACTTAAAACCAACAAGCGGAACAAGGCCGCGCAAAAAAAGGTTAACCTCACTAAACTCAAACAATGCATCTATTGCATTTTTGGACATTAGTCGATAATCAGCATGATTAAAAACCACATTTGCACCCATAGTGTTCATAAATTTATAAAACCCTTCGGCTGTTATACGTTTAAGAAAACTATCGTTAGCACGGCTACTCCTTACACCATAAACTATGTCGCATCCTTTTTCGTAATTCTCTATAAATCCGTCCATGGCATTTATATCGTCCTGGCCGTCACAGTCTATAGATATGCTTATATCGCAGTATTCTGCTGCCTCATGTAGGCCTGCAAGCAGTGCGTTTTGGTGACCACGATTTCTGGAAAGTGAAATTCCACAGTATAGGTTATTTTGCCTTGCAAGTGATTCTATTATGTCGTAGGTATCATCGGTGGATCCGTCGTTAACAAAAAGTATACGGCTATCTTGTGATACTTTTCCACTGTTAATATAACTCTCTAGCTTCTCCTTAAAGATAGTACAGCTTGTTGGTAGCACCTCCGATTCGTTGTAACAAGGTATAACAATATATAAAATTGGTAACACAAAATACCTCATAATAAATATATTTTAATGATTATATCATATAAGAAGAAAATAAGCAACGAATTTTGCCGAAAGAAAACAGTGTGCAAAAATATGGTTCAACAAATACCGCCTTTTAAAGCCATTATAATTTAATTCATGGAATTTAATGACTTAGGAGGTTGAAAATGGTGCCTGCGATAAAGGCAAAGTTTGCACACTTTGGCGACAAAACTCGGTTTGCAATGCCGTATATACTACAGTTGGGGGTTGCGGCCTTTGCCTTTTTAGCATCCTCTGCCAGTGTTTTTAGCGGTCTGTACCCTTTAGGTGTAGCTGTTGCTACCGGTGCTAAGGATCATTATGCTATAGCTGCATCCTTTGGTGCTGTACTTGGGTATCTTTTTACGCTTGATACCCTAACAGCTATTCAATATGGTATTGCAGTTGTAGCGGCACTTATTATTCGACCGTTCCTTACCGCGGTAACAAACAGGGTTCTTGTAATGGGAACAATCCCACTAATATCCGCTGCATCGCTTTTATTAATGAGATTGCTATTACCATTTGTTTCACAGCGCACCGGAGTAGATCTACTATCTACACTCGCAGAGGTAATTCTAATACTGTTTATAGCATTTATGCTTGCAATATCCGGTAACGAGGTTGTGCGGCCACAGCGTTTTTCACAGCTATCAGGTGAAGGCAAGGCATCTTTAGTTTTCGTGTTTATGGTTGTAGCTGCAACGCTACTTGGTATAACGCTATCGGGATTTAACGTTGGGGTAAGTCTTGTTGCTGTTATTGCATGTGTTATAGCTTTTGTTTACGGCGAGAGAATTTCCGGTGTATTTGCTGTAGCTGCATTAATAGCATTTTCGGCAACACGACCGGAACTTATTCACAGTGCAATAGGAATATCTGTGGGCGGGTTGTTTGCCGGGTTGTTTAGTCATGGAGAAAAGTTGGGCATTGCCGCCCTATTTTTTGGATGTAGTGTCTTTGGAATGGTGATGGCACCCGATAGTACTGCCGCCGCAGGCTTTATAATAGAAGCTCTTGTCGCTACTGCGATATTTATCTGCATACCAAAGTCTATTCTAAAGGTTCGATACCAAGCCGATGGCACCGGCCCCGATGTTAGGTCTATAGCCGGCTACATATCAAGCAGGTTACAAGGGTTTTCTTATGCACTTAATGAAGTTAACGAGATAATATCTGAGGTATTTGTTCGCAGTAATGTTAAAAAAGTTATGGGGCATAATATAGCCATCGATTATGCCGTAGAAAACTGTTGTAAAAGCTGTAACGGCTATACCGGTTGTTGGGGGCATAACACACAAAGCACGACTAATGCAATGCAGGTAATACTAAATGCTATTTCGGGGCGTGGCAGCGTTGGGCCACTATGGCTTGGCGAGGTATTTAAACAACGTTGCTTTAAAGAAAATGAGCTGTGTAGTATTTTGCATAAGGGTCATGCAATTGCAGCTGCCGAACGTAGCCGTGCAATGAAATCGGAACTTATGCGCTCGATTCTATGTGAACAATTTTGCGCAATCGGTGATGCACTTAATGAACTTTCGACCGAGATATATCGTGAGGAAAGTGTAGATAGAAACAATACAGCAAGAGTTATATCGCTTTTTAAGGATCTGGGTCTTGCACCGGTTGAAGGAACTGTAGTAATTGAAAAAAGCGGCAAGATGCGTATATCAGTAAGCTGTTGCCGTGTATTTCTGGATGCTCCGCAACTTAAGTCTCTTAACACAGAGATTGGATTTTTACTTGGAAAACGTTTTTTTCCCTGTGTTGTTAAGGATTTTGAATCTATAACCGTTTTTCAACTTTACGAGGTGGCGCAGTACACGATAGAGTTTGCCGCTTCAGGCAAGGCCGGTGACAAGAGTGGTATTAACGGTGATATACTTAAGACATTTTGCGATGACTTTGGAAATGCCCATGCAATACTTAGTGACGGGATGGGCAAGGGACGTGCTGCGGCTATCGATGCAAGCATTGCATCGGTATTAACATCTAAGCTACTTCTTGCAGGTTTTAAAACACAGGAGGTTGCACGACTTGTTAACGTAGCGCTTTCAATCAAGGCGAACGAGGAGAGTGGCGCAACGCTCGATATACTATCGATCAACCTATATACCGGTGAAGGTATACTCTTCAAAGCCGGAGCTGCGCCTACTTTTTATGTATCTAACTCCGAAATAAAGTGCATCGATCCTCTGTCACTCCCTATAGGAATTATGCCCGGCGTAAGCGGAAGTAAAATTGATTTGAAATTAAATTTATTTGATATGATTATCATGGTAAGTGATGGAACAATTGGTGAAAATCCTGATTGGTTACCTGACTTGATAGAATATGTTGGCCATAAAAACTCACGAGAAATAGCGGCTGCAATAATAGAAGCTGCAAAAAGTAGGAACAGTGAAAATGTTCATGACGATGATATGTCGGTAATTGTGCTAAAGCTTATTCCGGCAACTATTGTACACAGAAAAGAAGAAGAATCCGAAGAAGAACTTGCCGAGGTAGTGTAGTTTATGGTACAATATTAAAAAATATTGTACGGAGAGCTATGAAAGATTATAAAACCATTCTGTTTGACCTTGATGGCACCCTTATAAACCCCGGTGAAGGTATTACTAATTCGGCAATCTATGCCCTTAAAAAACTTGGCGTAACACCGCCTCCGATAGATGTGCTTTATCGTTTTATCGGTCCACCATTATACGATTCATTTGCAAATTTCTGTGGTCTTAGTGAACAAGAGTCTCAAAAAGCTGTCGGCTACTATCGTGAATATTTTTCAAAGAACGGAATCAATGAACAGCTGCTTTACCCCGGTATTAAAGAGTTGTTAAAAATGCTTCATGACAAAGGCAAAACCATAATACTTGCTACATCAAAGCCAGAAGAATTTGCTAAAACAATCATAGATAATCACGCCTTAACACATTATTTCACCTATATCGCAGGTGCTACAATGGACTGCACACGCAATAAAAAAGCCGATGTTATAGAGTATGCATTGAGCAGTTCAAGAATTACTGATCGTACAACCGCTGTAATGATAGGAGATAGAGAACACGATATAATTGGTGCAAAAAAGTGTAATATAGACTCGATAGGGGTGTTGTATGGCTATGGAGATGAACCCGAACTTATAAGGCACGGTGCTGATTGCATAGCAAGCTCGGTTAACGAATTGATTCAGCTATTACAATAATAACATAATGGATTTTTTATTAATTAATCAACTGGTGTTGATTTTGCCCACTACATTTCATATAATATACATGTATTAATCATACTGGAGATTATTTTATGCGAATATATCAAAGCAATGACTACCTAGGCATGTCCAGAACTGCTGCTAGCATTTTATCGGCACAGGTGATTCTTAAACCAGACTGTGTCTTGGGGTTAGCTACCGGCTCCACCCCTATCGGCACTTACAAACAAATTATCAGCTGGTTTAACAAAGGGGATTTGTCCTTTGCTCAGGTTAAAAGTATTAATCTTGATGAGTATGTTGGGCTGCCACAAAGCCACCCACAAAGCTATAGATATTTTATGCAGACGAACTTTTTTGACCATATAAACATTAACCTGGAAAACACCTACCTTCCTGATGGTATGGCTGATGATATTTTAGATGAATGCGAAAAATATAATGCCACAATCACTGAGCTAGGCGGTATAGACATCCAGTTGCTTGGCATTGGACATAACGGCCATGTAGGGTTTAATGAGCCCGGTGCTGCTTTTGAGCTTGGCGCACATCAGGTGCAGCTAGCACAGAGCACTATTGATGCAAATGCCCGCTTTTTCGATAACGATAACTCAAAGGTTCCTAAGTCGGCAATTACTCTGGGCATAAGAAACATTATGCATTCAAAAAAAGTTCTAATTGCAGTGAGCGGTGAGAACAAGGCAGATATTATCTTAAAGGCATTTAAAGGTCCTGTAACGCCACAGGTTCCAGCATCAATATTACAGCTGCATCCGGATGTTACAGTTGTAGGTGATAAGGCGGCACTTTATAAGCTTATAGAATCAGGTGAAAAGGTCTGTGAATAGACTTTAAAACTACCCCTGTTTTTCAATAATTATTCTACCCATATATTTAATAACCATCTTGTTAATCAAAAACAAACCCCTGACTCATTTAAAATGGATCAAGGGTTTTGTTTTTTCAGGGGATAAGTGGGTGGCGTTGTGGATTATTAATCGTCGTCGCCATCATCGTCATCGTCATCGTCATCGTCATCGCCGTCATCGTAATCATCATAATCATCATCATTATTATCATAACTATCGTCATAGTCATCTGCATCATCGATATCATCATCAAGGTCATCATAGATGTCATCATCAAGGTCATCAATATCATCAAGGTCGTCGACATCATCAAGGTCATCGACATCATCAAGGTCGTCGACATCATCAAGGTCATCGACATCATCGTTAATATCGTCATCTATATCGGTTTCATGGTAGAGAACAGCTCCGGTTATTGCATCAAGTTCATAACTATACTCTGTACCGTCCGCAGTCTCAAAGTCGACCTCATAGATCATAACTCCATTCTCAAAGTCAAGATCAACATCCCTCTCGGTTATAGTATCAACGGTTAGTGCTGCATCGGCAAGCGCCATGTTTAGGGCTGCTTCTGATCCTATATAGGCTTTGTCACTTGCACTACCTGTAGTTGCTATTGTTGTGTTAGGATTTAGCAGATGGTTAAGCTCGGTTACCGAGAGTTCTGAAAGTTGCTGCACATCATAGGCAGGATTTTGGCTAATGATCTCGGATATAAGCATTGCTTTACCATCCGAAACACTATATTGTTGTGCAATCTCTGCAGTATTTTCTGTATTGAGACTTTGGCTTAATACTGCTCCACCAATCTGTGCGTCCGCCATTACATTCTCTATCTCGGTGGAAAGAGTTTGCTGTAGCTGTGTAGCCTTTTCGGTAGATGCATCTTCTATTGTAAGCAGTATTGAATTTTGAATATCTGTTAGGTACCCTAGCCTAACCATAGAGCCAACAACTGCATTTATCGCAAGTTCTGCATCACTGCCCTTTATATCCATTTCACCAAGAACAAGTCGACCTTCTTCGTTTAATGCAGTGGCAGAAAGCACCTTATCGTTAGCGTTTACAGCAATCTCTATACTTGGATTTACATCTAACGATATCGTTGCAGCGGTAGCAACATTGGTGTTGTAGGTATATATGCCGACTGCAAGTAATAGGCATGCAGAAACTGCAGTAATTGCCGAGATAAATTTATTTCTATTTTTTATAGGATTCATAACAAGCATCCTCTCTTTCCGGTTATCACACCCTTGAAGGACAGCATCGAAAACGTCCGGTGTAACCTTTTCGTAGGACTGTTTTATTTTATTTTCTAAATCCGGTGTATTCATATTAATACCCTCCCTCCGTTAATCTTTCTCTTAATTTTTTTATTGCTCTGTGGTACTTCGAAAGCACCGTAGGTAGCGGAAGACCCATAAAAACTGCTATTTCTCGATGTTTAAAGCCGGCAACGGTATATAGTACAACTATCTGATGTTCCTGTTGTGTAAGTGAAGCCATACACTCGGTTAGGATACATCGCTGTTCAGGCGTTAAGCCCTCTACCTCTGTTATCGCCGGTTCAAAAAACTCTACCGAAACTGTCTTTTTTTGCTGTCTCATACGCATGAAACAAAGATTTTTAACAATTGTCATAATCCATGCCATAGGTTTTCCGTGTGCTATGTAACCCTCAGCCGAGCTGTTTATTGTGATAAAGCAATCCTGCATTACATCCTCGGCATCGGTTGCATTTTTTAAAAGAGAGATTGCATATGCATAGACAGAGGTTTTCGTTTCATTGTATAGCACCTCAAGCGCCGACCGGTCACCCTGCGCAATCTGAGCGATACAATTTTCTAAAACACTGTCGTCTTTAGCAGCTGCAGTATTTAATGATGTAAAGTAAAGTAATAACATAATTTTTTCTCCCTTTCACTATGTTAATGCACGAGAAACGCGTTTTATTGCATTATCATTAAAAGTTTTTTATTTTTTTTATATTTACATTTATTATTTCAGATGTTAATATTAATTTATATTATATATTATATCTGTATTTTTAACAACTGTGCACCGCTTTGAAAGGATGGATAAACTATGTCAGAACTTATGGCTGCCTGTACTGCTGCAAGAAAATCTTTATTATATTTGCAGGAGGCATCACATCCACTTCGTTGCAAGGTTATAAATGACATTGCTGATCTACTTGTTGCAAGACAAGGTTATGTTTTAGCTGAAAATAAAAAGGATATCGAGAACGCTGTAGCAAACGGTCGACCATCGGCTATGGTAGATAGATTAACACTTAACGAGCAACGTATTGCAGGACTTGCCGCATCCCTTAAAAAGGTAACGGCACTCCCTGACCCACTGGGTATTAACAGTGGTCATATACATCCTAACGGAATGCGCATAAACAAGGTAAGCGTACCAATAGGTGTTATTGCTGTTATTTTTGAAAGCCGCCCTAATGTTACTGCGGATATTGCCGCACTTGCAATTAAAACCGGAAACGCAGCAATTTTAAGGGGTGGAAGTGAAGCAATAAACACCAACCTTGCGATAGGCGATGTTATTGAACAGGCATTAATTGATAATTCATTGCCTAAAGATCTTATATATGTGGTTAAAGATACTGCAAGAGCTACTGCCGATGAACTTCTAACAATGCGAGGGTATGTCGATTTGTTAATTCCTCGTGGAAGTGCGGCACTTATACAACACACTGTAAATAACGCTAAGGTTCCGGTTATTGAGACTGGCGCAGGAATATGCCATATATATGTAGACGAACATGCAGCTATTGATATGGCATTAAATATAGTTGATAACGCAAAAACACAACGGCCATCGGTGTGCAACGCAGCCGAAACATTACTTTGCCACTCTGCAGTTGCCGAAAAATTTCTGCCGATCATCAAACAACAACTTGATAAATCCGGAGTAATTTTCCACGGTTGTGAAAGGACGGTAGGTATCCTAGGTAATATCGACAAAGCCGATGATACAAATTTCTCAACCGAGTATAATGACTACGAAATAAACTGTCGTGTTGTATCCAATATTGACGAAGCAATAGACCATATTGCAAAGTTCGGTACACTACACAGTGAGGCAATTATAACAACAGATATGAAAAATGCTAAAGTATTTACTTCGCGCGTAGACGCCGCTGTAGTATACGTTAACGCTTCAACCCGCTTTACCGACGGTGAGGAGTTTGGATTTGGTGCCGAGATAGGTATATCTACCCAAAAACTACCACCAAGGGGTCCTATGGGACCTGCTGCACTTACAACAATTAAATATATTGTAGAGGGTGAGGGGCATATCCGATAATTAAAAACAAGGAATGATGGTAAAATCACTCCTTGTTTTTTTCTGCATCTATTTACTTTTCGATTTTTTTGGCGTTCTTTTTTTTGCGCTCGATCGCTCACTCTCTGCATACATTTTATCGGCACGATTGTACAGATAGTTAAGGGCATCAGAAAGCGTACCAAGGCTGTCTATTAAACCCTCTGCCACTGCATCTGCTCCGTTAAGCACAGTTCCTACATCCATAACAAGTTGATCGGTATTCATCATCAACTCTAAAAATCGTTTTTCAGTTATTCCGGAATGCCGTCCCACAAATCCAGTAATCCTGTTTTGTATCTCCTGTAGATATTCCATGCTTTGAGGTACTGCAAGCATAGTGCCGGAGTGCCTTACAGGATGAACCGTCATCGAGGCTGTAGGCACAATAAAACTGCAATCGGCAGAAACCGCAAGCGGTATACCTATTGAATGTCCTCCCCCCAACACAAGGGTGGCCGAGGGCTTTTGTACACCTGCTATAAGTTCTGCTATTGCAAGACCTGCCTCTACATCACCTCCAACTGTATTTAATATTACAAGCAGTCCATCAATCTCTGGATCTTCCTCTATCGAGATTATCTGTGGAATTACGTGTTCGTATTTAGTTGTTTTTTGATTTTGTGGGGCTATAGTATGCCCCTCTACCTGACCAATAACGGTAAGGCAGTGTATTGCCCGTCTCCCCTTTGTTTTAAATACACTTCCGCTTTCTGCGATTGTCTCAACATTAACTGCTTCCTGCATGGCTACCTCTCCTTTTTTTATATAAAATATTGTAAGTTTGAAGTAGTATACCCCAAAATCAATAATATCCTATCAAATATTTAATTTTCGGTTGCAAAATATTATGTAAAATGTTAAAATGTATAACATATGCTGACTGCCGATAAGTTGCAGTCGTTATTAATGTTAGACAGAATAAATAAGAGGTGGGGATTGTTTAAAAAACTACGGCGAAGTTCCGAGGGTGTACATGCACCTCATAACAAAGCAACCGAAACCAATCGAACACGAATTATGCCGGTACCGGATAAAATTTATCTGCCATTACGCCAGCATATAGGTGCGCCTACAAAAGCTGTTGTAAAAAAGGGCGATAAGGTTCAGGTGGGCACCATGGTTGCGGAGACAGGTGGGTTTGTTTCTAGCCCTATATTTAGTGGTGTTTCCGGCACTGTCAAGGATATTGTCGAAATGCAATTTATTTTCGGCAAAGAAAAGTGTATTGTAATAGAGTCGGACAAGGAGCAAACTATGTCAGATGATATAGCTCCACCCAAGGTAAATGACTACGATAGCTTTGTTAAGGCAATTGCAAACAGCGGGCTTGTAGGCCTTGGAGGTGCAGGATTTCCTACTGCCGTAAAGCTATCACCGAAAAATCTTACAGCTATAGATACCTTAATAATTAATGCAGCGGAATGTGAACCTTATATCACTGCTGACAACAGAGAAATGTTAGAGTGTCCGGATCATGTTATGGCAGGCATTGTACTTGTAAAAAGGTTTTTAGGAATAAAGAATATTATAATAGGTATAGAGCGAAATAAGCCCGAAGCTGTAGACCTTCTTTTTAGTCTTGCAGCCGGCGATAAAAGCATTACGGTTGTACCCCTAGAAACACGCTATCCTCAAGGTGCCGAAAAGGTGCTTATAGAAACTACAACCGGACGTGAAGTTCCGATAGGTGGACTACCATCCGACGTGGGAGTTATCGTCCTTAATGTTGCAACTGTAGCCTTTATATCAAAGTATATTGAAAATGGCATACCACTTATCAGCAAACGTATAACTGTAGATGGTGATGCAATAACGAGCCCTCAAAACGTAGAGGTGATAATAGGCACCCCTATCAAGGACATCGTTGATTATTGTGGCGGATTTTCACAAACCGTGGGCAAGCTATTAATGGGTGGCCCAATGATGGGTATTACAGTTCCTAATACAGATTTACCTATTCAAAAGCAGACAAACGCTATTCTTGCTTTATCAGAAAAACTTTCAAAACCTCCTGTAAGCAAAGCTTGTATACGATGTGGTCGCTGTCTAACAGGATGTCCCATGGGACTCTCCCCTGTTGAAATTTCTGATAGCTATGAAATTGAAGATGTTAAGGATTTGGCGGATTTAAATGTAGCAAGTTGTATCGAGTGTGGTTGTTGCTCCTTTACATGTCCGGCGAAACGCCCTTTAACGCCTATAATGAAACTTGCTAAGGTAATGTTAAGAGGGAGGAGTTAAGCTGTGAATGAAAAATTATGGGCGAGTTCATCGCCTCATCTGTTTGATAATGTAACAACACGACAAATTATGTTTAAGGTATTGTTAGCCTTACTACCGGCAGTTGTTGCTTCATCAATAATATTTGGTTATCGCGCTGCTTTGCTTATTGCCGTTACGGTATCTGCATGTGTGGCATTTGAGGCCATATGGGCAGTGTTATTAAAGAAGGAACATACCGTAGGTGACCTTTCGGCCGTTGTAACCGGAGTATTGCTTGCGTTCAACTACCCCTCAACACTCCCGATATGGATGGCTGTTATCGGTGCTTTTGTTGCTATCGTTGTTGTTAAGATGTTATTTGGCGGAATAGGTAATAACTTTGCAAATCCTGCTATTGTGGGAAGGCTTGTTCTTGCACTTTCCTTTACATCGGCAATGACTAACTACCCATATGTTGCATCGGTTACATCGGTCGAGGCTTTAGCTGGTGCTACCCCATTTGTGGCAGCACAGACAGTAAGTGTACAATATGCTGATCTACTTATTGGAACTCATAGCGGTGTACTTGGCGAAACCAGCACTATAGCACTGCTAATGGGTGGTATATACCTCATTGTTACTAAGGTAATATCCCCTGTTATACCTGTTGTATATATTGGTGTTGTTCTTATTTTCTCCTTGCTTTTCGGAACAAATATTATCCTTGAATTTGCAGGTGGCGGATTAATGCTCGGTGCGTTTTTTATGGCTACCGATTACACTACCTCCCCTTACACATTAAGAGGTAAAATAGTATTTGGACTTGGTCTTGGAATTATTACGGGACTTATACGACATTTCGGAAACATGACCGAAGGTGTTTCCTACGCTATATTAGTTATGAACATCCTTGTTCCCTATATAAATAAGCTAACACGCCAAAAAGTATTAGGAGGTAAAGGAATTGTCGAAAATAAAAAATAATTCAAATATAACAAACGAAGATATAGAGATTTCAACGAAATCAGCTACAGATGCTCCGGAAAATGTTACCGAGGAAGTTGTAGTCGAATCTACCGACGTGACCACCGAGGATACTTTTGAGAAAACTACCGAAGAATCTTCTGATGTAGCTACTGAGGAGATTGCAGAAGAAGTTGCCGAAGCAACTACGACTGAAGCCACCGATGTAACTGCCGAGGAGATTGCAGAAGAAGTTGCCGATACAACCAAGTCGGAAGATACCGATGTAACTGCCGAGGAGATTGTTGAAGAAATCACCGAGAAATCTACCGATATAATCGCCGAAGAAACGCCCGAGGAAGGCGCTGATATAACCAAGGAGCAAACATCTGATTCGAGTATTGAAGATACTGCTGATGTAACTACCGAAGAATCTGCCGAGCCAGCGACTATAGCATTAGCAGATGACAGCGCAGAACCTGATGATTATCTACCCCCGGTTAATACAATCCACCCTTCTGCCGACGCTACACTATTACCAACCGACAACAAATGGGTTGAGCGTGCACTACCTGTGGCGGTTCTATGTGCAATTTGTATGATTTCTGCACTACTGTTAAGTTTAACAAATAGTATTACAAAGCCGATAATAGATGCGAACACAGCATCAGAAGAGCAGGAAAGCATGCGTGTGCTCATCCCTGATGCAGAAACATTCACTAAGTCCGAGCTTTCTACTGATTTAACAACACTTGCTGATTCGGCTTATGTTGCACTAACGGGTGAAGATGTTGTAGGATATATCGTTTCAGTTAAATCCAAAGGTTATGGCGGTGATGTCCCAATACTGGTATCTTTTGATGCGAATGGTGCTATAGGTGGCATTAATATTGGTGCTAATAGCGAAACTCCCGGAATTGGTGATCGAATATATGATGAAACATTTTTAGGTCAATTCGTAGGTCTTACTACCGAGCTTGCGGTAACTGAGTATGATGGCATAACCGGCGCAACATATTCCTCCGGCGCTGTTTACGAATCGGTAAACAAGGCAATAACCGTGGTAAATTCGTTAGTCGGTGAGGGGGAATAAAGTATGATTGAAAAAATAAAAGATCTCTTGGTTAAAGGCATATTGCTTGAAAACCCTGTTCTGCGCCTTATAATTGGTGTGTGCCCGACCCTAGCAGTGACAACAATGGCATTCAACGGCTTAGGAATGGGGGTTGCCGCGACTTTTGTATTGGTTTGCTCTAATATCGTTGTATCGGCACTTAGAAATATAATTCCGGACAAGGTAAGGATTCCTGCATATATTACTATAATCGCAACTTTTGTTACAGTTGTTCAGATGATTGTAAAGGCATTTCTCCCTGATCTTGATGCCGCACTTGGAATATTCCTCCCGCTTATCGTTGTTAACTGTATCATTCTTGGACGTGCCGAGATGTTCGCATCCAAAAACAATGTTTTTTACAGTGCAATTGATGGCATATCGATGGGTATCGGATTTACAATTACACTTGTGTTGATGGGGGGCATTAGAGAATTGCTTGGAGCTGGAACATTATTTTCAATCCCAATCACCTCAGAATTTATAGAGCCTATGGCAATTTTTGCAGCTCCGGCCGGAGGATTCTTTGTATATGGAATATTAATTGCACTTGCACTGCAGTTGGAAAAAATACCTTTCTTCGGACCTGCACCAACAAGCCACAGCTGCATAGGTTGTCCGAATGAAAACGGTTGCCCTGCCTTTGAGCGCGAGGGTGACCTGCACACTGCAATGTCGGAAAATATTGAGGAACCCAAACATTCTACTGATATCGTGAACACATCGGCAGATCAGGCTGAAAATCAAAGTTATGAAGATGACACTGCTAAAGAGGAGGTGAAATAATGGGTGCTGAACTTGCTGTAATCTTTTTTGGAATGATACTTGTTGATAACTATGTTTTAGTTAAATTTCTTGGTATCTGCCCATTTTTAGGTGTATCAAAAAAACTTAATTCTGCATTTGGCATGAGCTGTGCTGTTATTGCTGTAATGGTGCTTGCTACTGCTGTTACACACCCCCTATACACCTATGTATTATACCCTAACGGACTTGAGTATCTATCAACCATTAGCTTTATTTTAGTTATAGCTACACTTGTACAGTTGGTAGAAATACTGCTAAAAAAGTTTATCCCTCCGCTTTATAACTCGCTTGGTATATATCTTCCGTTAATTACTACCAACTGTGCAATATTAGGTGTTACACTACTTAATATTGAAAGTGGATATACCTATATTGAAAGCATCATATGTGCTGCCGGTGCCGGTCTTGGCTTCATGCTTGCAATGGTTCTTTTTGCCGGTGTAAGGCGTAGACTCGAAAATGCAAACCCACCTAAATCATTTGTAGGTTTACCTATTACGCTCGTTTCCGCAAGTATTGTATCTATATCTTTTATGGGATTTGGCGGTATAATCGAGAATATTTTTAGTTTTTAGGAGGATAGAATGACAATAGTTATACCTATTGTAGTTATTGTTGCGGTCGGTGCTGTAGGCGGTGTAATATTAGTAGTCTTTTCAGAGCTTTTTAGTGTTCCAAAGGACGAAAAGGCCGAGCTGCTGGAGAATGCCTTGCCGGGTGCTAACTGTGGCGCCTGTGGATTTGCAGGTTGTGCTGACTATGCATCGGCAATAGCTACCGAGAAAACCGATAAACTTAACCTATGTACACCTGGCGGTAACACGGTTGCTGCTGCACTTGGCGAAATTATGGGAAAATCAGTAGATGAAGTCGAGACAAAAAAGGCTGTTGTTCGCTGTCAAGGAAACTATAATAATACCAGTGATAAATATCTATATAGTGGTGTTATTAGTTGTGCTGCATGTGCCACACTTTTTGGTGGCAGAAGCACCTGTACCTACGGATGTTTAGGCTACGGTGATTGTAAAATAGCTTGTAAGTTTGATGCAATTGTAGTTGACAATGGGCTTGCAACAATAGATATGGATAGATGTACCGGGTGTGGCGCTTGTATGGAAGCTTGCCCCAAAAGTATCATTTCGTTAGTATCAGGCAACAGAAAGCCGGTTGTGCTTTGTGCAAATAAAGACAGGGGCAACATTACTCGCAAGGCATGTAGTGCAGGATGTATAGGGTGTATGAAATGCACCAAGGTATGTCCAACCGAGCCAAAGGCAATCTCTGTTACCGATAACAATGCCATTATCGACCAACAACTATGCACCGGCTGTGGAAGTTGTAGCGAAACATGTCCTATGCAGTGTATTTCCGAACCAGTTAACCAGCTATATCATTCTAAATAATAACCAATCGTACAGGATAATTTTTGACACTATCATAGTTGCAAAATTATCCTGTTTATAGTATAATTATGATGCGACATATCTTGTTTAAAAGGGCGTAACAGTCTATGCTAAAAAAATACCTAATTGTGTTTTTAATTATATGTGTCACTCTCTCTGGATGTATGGCTTCTGAGGGGGGGGCTACTGCTGCGCTTTCAATTCCTTTTCTTGAACCGGAGAAAGAGGATTTGCCGCCTCTACCAGAAACACCTATTAGGGAATCATTAGATGTAAATAATAGAATTCCATCAGCTGATGGTGTAGCGGTATTTAGTAATGCATATGTTAATATAGATTATTCTAACAGCTCTAAAGGCTATATAATGGTGGAATATGTTGGATCGCACACAGGAAAGATAAAGTTCCGCGTAGTTGATTCGCTTGGTGAAACCTATACATATGATCTCCATGGCAAAACAGGTTTTCAGACATTTCCGCTTACAGGTGGATCCGGAACATACACACTTCAAACGTTCGAACAGTCTTCCGGCACCGAGTATTACTCGGTTGACTCACAAACATTATTGGCTACGATAGAGGATGAATTTTCACCATTCTTATATTCTAACCAGTATGTTGATTTTAGCACAACTACTGATGCTGTACTCGAGGCTCAGCTCCTATATTCCTACACATCCAACGACATGGAGTTTATAGAGAGGGTGTTTGAATACACACAACAAAGCATTACTTATGATTACGATAAGGCTGAGCAGGCGGCTAACGGTGAGATATCAGGTTATCTTCCGATTTTAGACGAAACTATCTCTACAGGTTATGGTATATGTTTTGACTATGCAGCTGTAATGACAGCTATGTTGCGTTCACAAAATGTACCTACTAAGCTTGTAATAGGCTATGCAGGTGAGGTATACCATGCCTGGATAGATGTTTATACAAAGGAAACTGGATGGATCGGAGCAATTGAATTTAACGGAACAGAATGGAGCTTAATGGACCCAACCTTTACCGATAACGGTAGCGATACGACATTCATAGGATCAGGAGATAACTATGCAGAAAAATACACCTACTAAAGGGCTATCATTTGCCGACCTTTCGACTTTTTGTGAGCAGATGGGGTTAATTCTCGGCTCCGGTTTAACGGTTATCGAGGGTTTCTATATAATGCTCGAGGAGGCGCAAGATGCCGAATCTAAAACTTTGTTTGATACAATTATCAACGAGCTTGAATTAGGCAACCCTCTATCCGTAGCATTGTTAAAGGCAGAGGTCTTCCCATCCTACATGTTAACCATGTTACAAATCGGTGAGGTTTCCGGGCGTCTTGAAACGGTTTTTAACTCTCTTTCTCTTTACTATGCAAGAGAAGATAGCCTACGCAAAACTATTCGCCATTCAGTCACCTACCCTCTCGTTATGGTTATTATGATGTTACTTGTTATCTCCGTTCTTGTAATAAATGTAATGCCTATTTTCAACTCAGTATTCCAGCAGTTGGGCAGTGAAATCACTGGCTTTTCAAGGGTAATTATGGATATCGGTACTGCTGTATCAAATAATATTGTTATAATATTTGCCGTGATAGCTGTACTCGTGGTTGCCGTTCTTTTAGGAACATTTACAGCAAAAGGCAAGCAGTATTCCAAAAAATTTAGAGAGCATTTTTTCGTTACACGCAATATTGTTGAAAATATTTCTGTTGCTAGATTTGCCGGTGGTCTATCACTTATGTTATCCAGTGGACTAGATACAGACGAGAGTCTTGGAATGGTAGAAAAGATGGTAGACAATGATGGATTAAGAAAAAAAATACTCACACTACGCAAAGATATGGAAGATGGTAAACCTTTTGCTTCTTCTATGATAGAGAACAAGATTTTTTCCGGTGTATATGCAAGAATGCTTGCCGTCGGATTTAAAACCGGTAAGGTAGACAGCGTAATGCAGAGTATCTCCACCCGTTATGATGAGGACGTTACAAGGCGTCTTGAAAATATTGTTTCTATTATCGAACCTACAATTGTAGCAATTCTATCAGTAATTGTTGGTGCAATCTTACTATCAGTTATGTTGCCACTTATGAGTATTATTTCGCACATGGGTTAACACAATGAAGTTTATAAAAAGCAAAAAAAACTATATATTAAACATCGCAATATTTGCTATAATATTGTCGGTTGTTTACTGGGGCTTGACATCACTTGATGGCACCAGTGATGAACTTGCGCTGGAAACGTTACAGGATGCTATTACCCGCAGCTGTACACATAGCTATGCCACTAACGGTGCATACCCTGCAAGTCTTAATGAGCTCATTGAAAACTATTCTCTACAGATAGATATGGAACAATACATTGTACATTATGATGCATTTGCCCCCAATATTATGCCGGATATTACGGTTTTACGTAGGTGATTATGAATATTAAGGTTAAACAAGCTAAACACACAGTGGATATGTTATTTACACTATCCTTATTTGCTGTGTTTGCTATAACTGCTTTGTTGCTCGTTTTTTTTGGAACACGTGTATATGAGAACATAGCCGCTGATATGGAAAGCGAGTTTACATCAAGAACTGCAATCTCGTATCTTAAGAAACAGCTAAATCAAAATAATGTTGTAGGTGCTATCTCTATAGGTGAGTTAGAGGATGATACCAATGTTTTGGTAATAAAGGAAACTTTGCCTGAGGGAGAATTTGTTCGCTATATCTATCTGCATGATAATCATCTTTATGAATTATTCACTAAGTCTGATATAACCCCAACAAAATCTGCCGGCCAACCTCTACTTGAAATTAGTAATTTCCATATTGAACAGACAGGCGGACTTTACACCTTTACTGTAGCAGATAGAAATGATAACACCATGTCACTTGCAATATCCACACTATAAGGAGACCGTATATGAGAACACACTCAAAATCCGGCCTGTTTTTAATAGAATTAATTGTCTCTATCTTGTTTTTTTCACTTTGTTCTGTTGTATGCATAGAGCTATTTTTATCGGCACATAACATTGCACAGGAAAGTATTAAAAGAAACAGTGCTGTTGCAGCCGCCCAGACTGCTGCGGAGATATACCGAGAGGGTGGTCTACCTCTTCTAATTGAAAAGACATCAGCCGAAGAGACAGAGTGTGCATTCTTCTGCGATTTTGACAGTTCCGGAGCCTTTACTCCGGATGGAGATTATCATGCCACGTTCACCGAATCATCTAAGGATGGACTTTATACTTTATCAATAGAGCTTTTTGACAGTGAAACACCGCTATACAATCTAGAGGCAACATTTTATCAACCGCATAGGAATTAAAATTATGAACAAACCGCAACAGATGGGTGTACCCATAGGCACAAGCCTTTTGCTTGTTGTTTTTGTTCTGCTTGCATTAATAACATTTGCTACATTGTCTTTTGTATCTGCCAACTCAGACAACAATCTAAGTAAAAACGTAGCAACTACAACCGAGGAGTTTTATGCAGCTGACACAAAGGCACAGATAAAATTAGCCGAGCTACACGCCATACTAGAGTCCACATCCTCTGATACAAAAATGGATCTATATGATGAATTAAGTGGCCTATCTGATTATAGCGTGGAGCTAAGAGAGAATAATATATATGTTTCGTTTGATACTCCTGTGGACGAACAGGAAAGTATCCATAGTGAAGTTAAGCTGAATCTTGACGGTAGCTATGAGGTCACACGATGGCAATTACTATATATAGAAGAATGGGAAAGCAGTACCGCATTTCCGGTTTTCCAATAGATTAAGGGGAGTAAAATGGATTTTGCATCATTAGTTCAAAACATTGTTCAACAGGGTGCTTCAGATATTTTTATCATCTCAGGCCTTCCTATAACCGCCAAGGTCAAAGGTAGCATGGCTATATTTTCTGATCAACTGTTAAAACCTGATGATACAACTACAATTATTAAACAAATATATGAATATGCAAATAATCGTGATATTTCAAAATTGCTGGATAAAGGCGATGATGATTTTTCATTTGCAATTAAAAATCTTTCACGCTTTAGAGTTAATACCTATAAGCAACGCGGAACACTTGCGGCCGTTATTAGGGTCATTACCTTTAACCTTCCCCACCCTACTGAACTTCATATACCACCTGAAATAATGAATATCTGTCGTAATGAACGTGGTTTTGTATTAGTAACAGGTGCAGCAGGAAGCGGAAAAAGCACCACGCTTGCCTGTATGATAGATGAAATCAACCGTAGCCGACAACAACATATTATAACACTTGAAGATCCAATCGAGTTTCTACATCAGCATAGTAGTAGCATTGTATCTCAACGTGAGGTTAACCTTGATACTGAGAGCTTTGTAATGGCGCTAAGGAGTGCGTTAAGGCAAAGTCCTGATGTTATATTAATCGGGGAGCTTCGCGACAAGGAAACTATTGAGGTAGGCATGACAGCGGCAGAAACAGGCCATCTTGTCTTGTCCAGCCTCCACACCACAGGTGCTGGGGCTACAATTGATCGTATTGTTGACGTTTTCCCACCTGATCAGCAACACCAGATACGGTTACAGCTTGCAATGGTATTAACTGCAATAGTTTGCCAACAACTTGTTCCAACTGTTACAGGTGAGCGTGTGCCGGCCTTTGAGATAATGACTGTTAACCCTGCAATCAAGAACCTAATCCGCGAGAATAAGATACATCAAATTGATAATCTCCTGAATACATCATCACTTACCGATGGTATGCAAAGTATGGATAAAAGCCTGTTAAACCTACTTCAAACAAAGGCAATCACCAAAGAAAATGCACTTGCCTACTCATCCAATCCGGAATTGCTTTCAAGAAAAATCTCCGCTCTTGGTCTGTAATATTTTGTGTTAATCTTGGTTAAAATCAGTGTATCATAAAAATACAGAAAAGTATTGAAATAGTTTTATCGATATGATATAATATCAAAAGTTGGTTTAATCCAACTTTAGTCGCGGACATGGTGGAATAGGCAGACACGTTAGCTTGAGGGGCTAATGAAAGAAATTTCGTGCAGGTTCAAGTCCTGTTGTCCGCACCAAAAACCGAGAACCTTAGGGTTCTCGGTTTTTTTGTGCGGCCACAA
>CAYJKW010000021.1:0-31165 GCA_964370765.1 uncultured Oscillospiraceae bacterium | reverse complement strand
ATCAAATCTAATATTTTGCAGATAGATGTAGTTCTCGATGTTCTCTATCTCATATCTAAGCTCGGTATGGGATTCATCAATAGCGCTTGTGCTATATCTAAACATATCACCCAAAGTTTGAACCATTGTGCGTATCTTAAAATTCCCATCTTCGAGTGCCATGGCATTGATAGTTTCGAGTGTATTATACAGAAAATGTGGATTAATCTGGAACTGTAAAAGCTGCAAGGCACTCTTCTTCTTTTCCAGCTCTATCACATAAATTTTATGAATATATTGCCTTAGCTTAAGCAACATATCATCAAAATTGTCGCTAAGCTGTGATATTTCGTCACTACCGGGAATCTGTGCACTTTGCGTCAAATCTCCTTTTTTGGCGCGATTCATCTTATTAAGCAACAAGCCTATCCGCCTTGATATGCTGTTTGAGAAAAGAATAGCAACAACGCTTGCTACCAAGAAAAATGCAACAAACACTATGACAGCAATCATTATCATTTCATTAATTGTTATAAGCAGATCGTCTGTTGCTATAAGCTGGTTTACCTGCCACCCGTTTTTACACTCGCCTGATACGTAGATATAGCGGTTGTTGTCATATTGTGCAGGGTCAAACTTAGTCCCTAAAAATGTTCCCAGATAATCACCGGATTCACTTATAACCATGTTATCTTCATCGGTAATAAAAATTTTGGATGGATCCAGCAGATTGTCTGCATAAACTTCATCCATAAGTTTATCCAGCTCTACAACAAACACAAAGGTGCCAAGGCTTTGCGTGGTTTGCAGGCTTATGAAGTTTTTAAAGATGTACGCACTATCATAATCTTCCGGCATGTACATATCCCAAAGTGGCCTGTTATGGTTATTAAGTGTTTCATTATAGATATCGCTATTTAAAAAGCTCTCTAAATTTTCCTCAAAATGCTCTACATTCTCATTTGCCTCGTCCCTAAGGTCCTCTAAACTTCCAAACTTGTGAAGATTTTGATATTTATCTATGTACATTATCACTTCAATCTCACCATAGGTATAGATAATGGAGTTGAAGATGGATGCAAGCTCCTGTTCTAGGGCAACTCTATCAAGATAATGAAGCTCATCTATATTAGGAAAATCCACCAGAAACTGCATAAGCGGCAATGAGTTGATTATATCCTGCTGTGCATCTATCTGATTATTAATGTTAGTCTCGGTTAGCTCTATTATCTGGGTCGAGAATTCTATAGAGCGGCTGGTCATGCTATCGCTATAGATGTTAAACAATAACACACTTATAGCCACAAGCGGAACACTTCCCGCAAGAAGAAATAGTATTATAAGCTTGTGCTTAAACATCAATTTCATGTCTTAACCCTATACCAAACAACAAGTATGATTCGAATTTTTAAAGTCTAACGGTTAAAATTAACAGTTTAATACTTAATAGTAGTTTATAGCATCAACCTACATAATTACTTTATAACTACCGATATAAGAAAAGACTTAAAAGTGATATGCTACCGATTAATCAAAGGGAATTTCAATGCCAGTATATCATAGTGTACTATCCGTGTCAATGCTGCTTATATAAGGCTATCATCTGATATATTATATCATCATTATAAATGTGCTGCTGCTTGAAACTTGTCATAAGCAACTACACTATATCCATTTTGTATAACGCTTTCAATCATGCAACGCCCCATAGTTCCGCACCCGACAATGCCGACGGTGCCTGTAAATTTTCCTGCCATTATATTATTAAGCCACAACATACAACTGCATAGCATAAACAAAACGCCAAAGCGAGCTAAATCACCTTGGCGTTTTTGTATTTTTATAGTAAGCTGTAAACATTTAACGTTATCTAAATGTTTAGATAATATCCTATCCTACCTGCACCGGAATCATAAAGACAACATACTCACGAGCTTTCATAAGCTCAAGTGTTTCATCTGATAATTTTGATCTTTCTACTACGTTGACTTCCACACCCACATGTAAATCAATGTTACTCCTTGCGGAATTAATTTGTATAAACATATTGCCTGCCTCGGCCAGTTCCCCCAGATCACCGATAGCATTTACGTCATTTACCTCTAGATAGTACACCTCTGTACCCTTATATCTTCGCTTATGTTCAAGGTGTGATAGTACCGATATTGTTATTATCATAATAAAGAAAGTAACAATTACACCAAAATAAAAACCAACACCAATCGCAAGACCTAATATGGCTGTCGTCCAAAGTCCTGCAGCGGTAGTAAGTCCCATGACATGGGTTTTACTACGCAACAAAATTGTGCCGGCACCAAGAAAACCAATTCCGGAAATCACCTGTGCACCTACACGAAGTGGATCGCTAACATAGCCAAGAACATCTGTACAGTACAGTCCCATCATCGCTGTCATCGTTGCACCAAGGCTAACTAAAATATGTGTACGCAAGCCAGCTGCATGCCCGTGTCGACCACGATCGATACCAACAACACCACCAATTATCGTAGATAATAAAAGTCTCAATATAACAGAGGTTGTATTAAGTTCATGAATCAATTGTGAAATGTTAATCTCTTCCATAGTTGCTTCCTCTAGTTTTGTTTAGATTAGAAAAGTATCTTCGCCGTAGGCCTGTTATATCATCAATCCTATCTTATTCATTTTTTTAAGTTATTGACTTAGATCACCTAGATTATTCTCTTTATATAGTTATCACTTCAACGGCATCAAATAGATCTGCCGTTACTGTCAATCCATCAAGAGGCATCCACAGAGCTTGTCGCAATCAGCGACACCCCTGTGCCTGCAACATTACTGACCAACACATCACCACAGTGGATAGGCGCTGTTAAATAGGCATTTTTTATAGCCTTTACACAGGCAAACAAGTCCTTTTTCGGGATCTCGCTTTCAGTTTTAACTGCAACGGTGCGCCTTACACCTTCATGCACCTGTAAGGTTGTTGTTAGTGTACGTGTCGGGGATACAACCTCATGCTGTGCATAGGTCACTCCACGTTTACATTTATTACCACATACAGCTTTTACTGTATGGCCTTGTGTTGTAACACTCAGGTAGCAACCTACAGGGCAACCGATACAGGTCAGATATTGTTTTTTCATATTAGCTCACCTCGATAGTAATTGTAATTTTTTGTAGATTAGGATACTTTGCTAGCTCTGTACGCTTTAACACAACCTCTTCCATCTCCCCCGGTGTCATAATAAGGCGTTTGCGATGTTGTACTCGTTCATCATCAAAATACACAGCAATATATTGGTCTTTATAAACCTTATCCACCCGAAAACGCACCGTTAAACTTTCAACCATACGTGAAGGCGAAATAGTTGCAGGAACACAATATCTAACACCGTCTTGTGCATGTAGTTTAATGCTACTGTCGGTGGGTGTGTACCTATCTTGAAGATAAGCTACCGCGGCTCTGCCTGCTTGTGCAGCCTCCTGAGATACAAAATCAACCAGATCGTGAACATGCAAAACGTTGCCACATGCAAATATACCCGGCACAGAAGTTTCAAAGCTTTCATTGACTATAGCGCCATTATGAATGTTACTCATTATCACACCTGTACCACGTGTCAACTCATTTTCCGGAATAAGACCAACGGATAAAAGTAAGGTGTCACATTCATAATCAACCTCCGTCCCCTCAATTACCTGTCTATTTTCATCCACCTGTGCAAGTGTCACGCCGCATAGGCGTTTTTGGCCATGAATTTGTGTAACGGTATGGCTTAGTTTTAAAGGGATGTTAAAATCATCTAAGCACTGAACGATGTTACGTTTAAGCCCACCCGAAAACGGCATAATCTCTGCTACAACCTCAACCTTTGCACCCTCTAAGGTCATACGCCTAGCCATAATTAGGCCAATATCGCCCGAGCCAAGAATGACTACTTTACGTCCTGGAAGGTAACCCTCCATATTAACAAGTCGCTGTGCCATTCCGGCAGAGTATACACCTGCAGGGCGATGTCCGGGAATATTCAAAGCACCACGGCTACGTTCGCGACATCCCATTGCTAATACGATAGCTCCGGCCTTGATCTGAAACAAACCCTCTTTAAGGTTCATTGCGGTTACAACTTTATCAGGAGTTATCCCTAATACCATCGTGTCTATTTTATAGTTAATACCAAGCTCTTGCACCTGCTGGATATATCGCTCGGCATACTCCGGCCCCGTGAGTTCTTCTTTAAATGTATGCAACCCAAATCCGTTATGAATGCATTGGTTAAGTATTCCACCCAGAATAGTATCACGTTCCAAAATTAATATATCTTGTAGGCCTTCCTCACGAGCTGCAACAGCTGCAGCAAGCCCTGCAGGACCACCTCCAATAATTAATAGATCTATCTGTTTCATTATATATCATCTCCGATAAATGCATCCTTGTTGTGACCGACAATTATCTTAGAACAACCGCCACACTTTGTAATATCCTGAATAGATTGACCCAGTTCCTCTGCAAGAATTTCCATTACTTTTGGTGCACAAAATCCGCCCTGACAACGACCCATGCCAGCACGAACACGACGCTTGACACCATCTAAACTTTTAGCACCCAGTGGCCTGCAGATGGCTGCTCGGATTTCACCCTCAGTGATACCTTCGCAACGGCAGATAGTGCGTCCATAAATTGGATTATCAGCAATAAGTTTTTGTCGTTCGGCAAATGTTAATGCAGCTGGGTTTATAATTCCTTTACGTGTGGCTATAAAATTTTTCTTCTCTTCTAGCTTTAGTTTTGTTTGTAAAAGTCCGGCTAACATCTTGCCAATTGCCGGTGCAGCTGATAGGCCCGGAGATTCTATACCTACACAATCAAAAAATCCACTTGCACCATCAGCCTCCCCAATATAAAAGTCACCACCCTGTTCATGTGCTCGAAGTCCGGCAAATGATGTAATAACCTGTGACAACGGTGGGGAGTCAAAAGTAACACTTAACCCCTTTTTAATTGCATCCATACCACTCATTGTGGTGTTAGTCCCCTCACGATCATCTATATCCAATGCTGTTGGACCAACAAGAGTATTTCCGTGTACAGTAGGGGTTACTAAAACACCTTTTCCAAGTTTACCGGGTAACTGAAAAATAGTATGCTTAGCATAGTAACTGGTGTCCTTGTCTAAAAGCATATATTCGCCGCGTCTTGGCGTAATTTTTAAACTTTTACTCGATACCATGTTGTGTAACATATCGGAATATACTCCGGCTGCATTAACAATGCATTTTGCTCTGTAATCTCCTTGTGTAGTATGTATCGTCCAACAACCATCACCCTTTACAAATCCTGTAACAGTCGTATTAAAATGAAATTCTACACCGTTAGCTGCTGCATTTTCACCAAGTGCTATCGTCATTCCAAAAGGGCAAACAATTCCACCTGTCGGCACATGTAGCGCACCAACAACCTGCGCAGATAAACTTGGCTCCAACGCCCTTGCCTGATCTCCACTTATTACCTTTAAACCTTGTACACCGTTTGCTATTCCTCGCTCCAACAAGGCTTGTAACTTTGGCAGTTCGGATTCGTTAACGCATACAACCATAGAGCCATTATTTTCGTATTGGAAGTCCAATTCGGTGGCAAGTTGTGGCACTAAGCTACTACCTTCGACATTCAGCTTTGCCTTTAACGATCCTTCATGTGCATCATATCCTGCGTGAATAATTGCGCTATTAGCTTTTGAAGTACCGCAACAAAGATCTTCTTCGCGTTCAATTAGGCACACCTTTGCATAGTAGCGTGAGATTTCACGTGCTACTGCCACACCGGTTACACCGCCTCCAACTATAATTATATCGTACATTGCACCCCTCGTTTCTAAAGTGACCATATTGATGGGTTTGTGGTCGAAACCGCAATCGCACCCGCCCCCAAGGCATCCATAACATCCTCTTTATCCGCTATCAGCCCACCACAAATAATCGGCACACAAACTGTACTTTTCAGCTGTTTTACTATTTTAGGCATAACACCGGGCAAAATCTCTATTAAATCAGGTTTTGCAAACTGGTTGGATTTTTCAACGTTTTTTAGCGACATAGAATCGAGTACAAATACACGTAAAACCGTTAGCATTCCTAACTCTTTTCCACGGCGTATCAGGTTGTGCTTTGTAGAGATAATGCCGTTTGCACCTACCTGCTGATGTAGAAAATCTACCGCAACCTCTTTTGTGCTAAGGCCGCTTATTAGGTCAAGATGTACAACGGCAATTTTACCTACTTCGTGTATACGATGCACAATGCCGGTAATATTGACTATATCACCATATAGAAGAAATATAATCTTACAATCATGTTCCAACGCCTTGCACAGGCCTTCTTCATCTTTGACTGCAGCAATTAACGGGCATTGTTCGGTCAAATGGAGTAACGGATGTTTCATATAATTCCCCTATTAGAAATAAGCTTTTAAA
This sequence comes from uncultured Oscillospiraceae bacterium, assembly GCA_964370765.1. Lineage (GTDB taxonomy): Bacteria > Bacillota > Clostridia > Oscillospirales > Ruminococcaceae > CAYJBH01. Next base: position 24,734 of record CAYJKW010000021.1, on the reverse strand, counting down.
TCATAAAAATAAACAAAAAAACACCGAAGCTGACGTAGGAACCTACGATAACTCCGGTCTTCTCAAAAACTCTGACCACAATATTCATTTTCTTAAGTATATCACAAGATTTTTTTAATGTCAACCGGTGATTTACATAAATTTAATAACACTAATTTTTGTAAGGCAATCTAATCATAGCCCCGATGCCGCTAACTTGTATTCACTACATTTATATGGTAAAATAAATCTTAATTAAGATTTATGCCTACACCGTTAGTTAATCATGGGAGATATTATAATGAAACCCTTTGCTGAGATAGATGAGGCAATAGTTGCAGACATCGACTATATAATGTGTGATATAGATGATACACTTACAACTAACGATAAATTAACCGCAGACGCTTATTCAGCACTTTGGCTTTTAAAGGAGCTTGGGTACAAGGTAATTCCCGTGACCGGCCGTCCTGCCGGATGGTGCGACTTAATTGTGCGTCAATGGCCGGTAGATGCAGTAATCGGCGAAAACGGTGCATTTGTATATTATATGGAAAATGGACACAGAAAAACATTTTTACATCCAGATGTGTCAGAGGGCGATATAAAAGAAAAGCTTGATGTTATAAAAAATGCCTGTATCGAAAAGGTGCCGGGTTGTAGGGTTGCAAAAGATCAACCATCACGAATCTATGATCTTGCGATAGATTTTGGGGAGGAACCACCATTCCTTGGGTTCGATGCAGCAGAAGAAATTAAAAACATATGCATCTCTATGGGGGCAGTTGCAAAGGTTAGTTCAATACATGTGAATGCATGGTTTGGTGACTATGATAAATTATCCATGTCATTAAAATTTTTAAAGGAAATTTACGGTGAGCAAAATCCAAAAGATCGGGTGCTTTATTTTGGAGATTCACCAAATGATGAGCCGATGTTCTCCTACTTTGCCTCCTCCTGCGCCGTGGAAAATATTAAACCGTTTATAGACAGACTAAACTTTCTGCCTACATATATAGCACAATATGAGGGTGGCAAAGGTTTTGCCGAATGCGTAGCGATAATAGAACAGCTTAAAAATGCCAGTTCAGATTAAATCGGTAGTTTATAAGTTAAAGATATTTAATTATAATCTTTATTGATGACAGTGTATTGACTTTTATCCATTAAGTTTATATAATATAGCTATAAATCATCTGAGTTTAAGGACTTATCCGAAAACAAAGATAATAAAAAACGATATATTCCTGATTGCAAAAGTATTCTTAAGCTAAAAGGTATAATTAATAAATCCAAAATATTTGGTATTATTGTATTTATCATGCTCTTTTTTGCTTTTGCAAAGAAGAGCTTTTTTGTACTAAAGAAAGGTTGTGTAGATGGGTAACAGGCTTGCCGTAATAGGCATAATCGTAGAAGCTAAGGATAATGTAGGTGATGTAAACAAGATACTTTCCGAATATGCCGATTACATTATTGGGCGTATGGGAATACCTCATAAAGAGCGCGGGGTAAGCATTATTTCAGTAGTGATTGATGCCCCATCCGATTTGATTAGCGCACTATCGGGAAAACTTGGCAAACTAAAAGGAATATCATCAAAAGTTGTGTATTCAAAACTATAAATCAAAGGAGATAAAATGTATAACAGCAAATCAAATAAAGCCACAGAATTTATATCGGATGAAGAGATAAAGCGTGTTTTGGAGTTTTCCAAAAACAACAAAGATAACTTCGAACTGTTAGATAACATCTTGAATAAAGCTGCGGAGTTTCGTGGCATTACTGCACAGGAAGCAAGCCTACTCCTTGAGTCCGAGAACAAGGAGATTACCGCAAAACTTTTTGAACTATCTAAAAAAATAAAGGATAAAATATATGGCAACAGGGTTGTTCTTTTTGCCCCTTTATATCTATCTAACTATTGTGTTAACGGCTGCACCTACTGTCCATTCCATGCCCAAAACAAGGACGTTAAACGCAAAAAACTGACACAGGACGAGATTAAAAAAGAGGTTATCGCTTTACAAGATCATGGCCACAAACGCCTTGCCATCGAAACGGGCGAGGATCCTGTAAACTGTTCTATCGACTATGTACTAGAGAGTATAAAAACCATCTATTCTGTATCGAAAAAAAATGGTGCAATAAGGCGTGTTAATGTAAACATAGCTGCTACAACGGTCGAAAATTATCGAAAATTGCAGGAAGCCGAGATAGGCACATATATTCTTTTTCAGGAAACATATAACAAGGAAATGTATGAGCAGCTTCATCCAACAGGTCCAAAAAGCAACTATGCATATCACACCGAGGCGATGGATCGTGCAATGGAAGGCGGAATCGACGATGTTGGTATAGGCGTTTTGTTTGGGCTAAATCTATATAAATATGATCTTGTCGGATTATTAATGCACGCAAAACATCTTGAGGATACCTTCGGGGTCGGACCTCATACTGTTAGTGTCCCCCGCATCTGTCCTGCGGACGACATTAATCTTGGGGAGTTTAAAAATTCTATCTCGGATGAGCTATTCCTTAAAATTATTGCGATACTTCGGATTACCCTCCCCTATGCCGGCATTATAGTTTCTACAAGGGAATCGCAAGATGTACGCGAAAAGGCTCTTGAAATTGGAGTTTCACAGATAAGTGGGGGTTCAAAAACAAGTGTTGGGGGCTATACAAGCAAAGAGAAGAATGTCTCAGAGCAACAGTTCGAACTTTCCGACGAGCGGACATTAGGCGATATTGTTTCTTGGTTGTTGGAGTTAAATCATACACCGAGTTTCTGCACTGCATGTTATAGAGAGGGCCGCACCGGTGACCGATTTATGCGCCTTGCAAAATCCGGCCAGATTGTAAATGTTTGTGAGCCAAACTCACTTATTACACTATCAGAGTTTTTGTATGACTATGCAGATGCGGATACAAAAGAACAAGGAGAAGAATATATTAAAGACAGGATTAATAACCTATGTAATCCAAAGGTGAAGCAGGTTGTAATCAACAACATAGAAAAGATGAAAAACGGGGAACGTGATTTTAGATTTTAGGAGATTTTATGAATTCCACACCAAATTCAAATAGAACCCATATTACAATTTTAGGAAGAAGAAACGTAGGAAAGTCATCTCTAATTAATGCTATGACAAAACAGGATGTATCACTTGTGTCCGATGTACTTGGTACAACAACAGATCCTGTACAAAAAACAATAGAAATTTATCCTATAGGCGCATGTCTTATTATCGACACCGCAGGTATCGACGATTCCGGAGAGCTTGGAGCAAAAAGAGTAGAGAAAACTAAGGAGGTTTTAGATAAAACCGACGTAGCTATCCTCTGCTTTAATGATGAAATAACAACTTTTGAAACAGAAATGGTAAGCCTTCTTAAGAATAAAAACATACCATTTCTTGCAGTTGTAACAAAATGCGACGAACAGGATGGGCAACCACTTTTAGCTGATATAAAAACCCGCTTTAAGGTTGATGGACTACCGGTAAGTGTCAAAACAGGCGACAACATCCTTGCAATTTCCGAAAAACTAAATGATATTACCGCAAGTAACGACGAAAAACTTGGTATCGTTACCGACTATGTATGTCCTGAAGATGTGGTAATGCTTATCATGCCACAGGATATTCAGGCTCCCAAAGGCAGATTAATCTTGCCACAGGTGCAAACTATACGTGATCTACTCGACCATAAGTGTATAACGGTCTGCGTAACAAAGGATAACTTTGTTCAGTCACTTAAAACACTAGTGGCGCCACCTAAGCTAATAATAACAGATTCACAAATTTTTGATTATGTTTATCAGAATAAGCCACCCGAAAGTAGGTTGACATCATTCTCGGTATTATTTGCAATACACAAGGGTGACATAGCGTTTTTTCTTGAAGGTGCAAAAAAAATTGATACATTAACCGAGGATTGCAAGGTTTTAATCGCCGAGGCCTGCTCACATAATGCGCTTGACGGTGATATAGGTAGAATTAAAATTCCTAACATGTTACGCAAAAAAATTGGTAGCGGATTACAGATCGACATTGTATCGGGAAAGACCTTTCCTCAAGATCTTACGCAGTATGATATGATCATACATTGCGGTGCATGTATGTTTACAAAAAAGTATGTAATGTCGAGAGTTGACCGTGCTACTGAGCAAGGTATACCGATGACTAACTATGGAATTGCAATTGCAAAACTTACCGGTATTTTAGATAAAATAACAGTTTAAAGGGTGGTGATATATATAAAGGTAAAAAACTTAGTCGACAAGCTTAACAACGGCGAGCAGCTAACTAAAAATGACTATGCCTTTTTGTTTAAATACGCAAATGCTCCTGAACTTGAGTATATTTTTAGCTTAGCTTTAAAAGAAAAACAAAAGCATTACGGCAACGAAATATTTTTACGTGGTATTGTAGAGTTTACAAACTACTGTAAAAATGATTGTTTCTACTGTGGAATACGGGCAAAAAACAACAATGTGGAGCGGTATCGTCTTACAAAAAGCGAGATTATTGCCTGCTGTAATGATGGATATGACCTTGGAATACGCACCTTTGTATTACAGGGGGGCGAAGATCCCTTTTTTAGTACCGATATGATGTGTGATATCATTTCAGAAATTAAAACATTGCACAGCGATTGCGCTATTACCCTTTCGATAGGAGAGCAGAGCGATAGCGCCTATGAAAAACTAAAAGCAGCAGGTGCAGATCGATACCTATTGCGTGAAGAAACTGCAGATGCAAAGCATTACAACATGATACATCCACAAAATATGTCAGCACAAAGCCGATATAGATGTTTACACACAATAAAAAAGGTTGGGTTTCATACCGGCGGAGGTTTTATGGTCGGGGCACCTTACCAGACCGACGAAAATCTAGCACAGGACATGATCTTTTTGCGAGATTTGCAGCCGCACATGGTGGGTATAGGGCCATTCATTCCTCACACTGATTCAATTTTTAAGGACGTTAAATCAGGCGATCTTAATAAAACATTGCTCGCCGTTGCGCTTACAAGATTAACACTTAAAAAAGCAATGATCCCCTCCACCACAGCACTGGAAACTATCTCAAAATCCGGCAGAATAAAAGGATTTTTAGCCGGCGCAAATGTTATAATGGTAAATATAACACCAGCCAGTGCAAAAGGAAACTACCTTTTATATAATGACAAAGCTTTTATCAATAAAGATGCAGAGGCTTGTATTGTTGATATAAAAAAGGAACTTTCAAGAATAGATATGGTTTTAACAGTCTCGATAGGCAATCCATGTCCTTAACCATAAACTTCTATCAAAAATATTTTATCTACTGTTCTGTAGGGTCGGTGTTACGTGCTTTAAAACCAATTTAAAACGCTTTAAGCACCGGTGTTATGTTCCGGTTCTTGTATTAGATACAAAGTTTTTTAAACCCATAATAGGACGATTTTTTATTGGTGATTGCTAGATATCACTGTGTCAAAGTACAAACAACCGTGTTATGCATTAAGCATAACACGGTTGTTTGTAATAAGATGTTGAGAATTTAAAAATCTACATCAAGGTCATAGTAACAGCATTTAAGAAGTTTTTCCATCTCCTCCTGTGTAGGAGTTCTTGGGTTTGAGAGTGTACATGCATCACCGATGGCATTTTTTGCAATATCTGATAATTTATCAAGGAAAACCTCCTCGGGCACAAATCCCTGCTCGGCATAATAGCTGTCAGCTCCATAATGTTTAATACACTGTGGTATTTTAAGTTCATCATTCATCTTGCGAAGGTGTGCAATCAATGCTACAACCTTTTCATCGTCATTATTTCCGCTAAGTCCAAAAGCATCTGCCACCTCACCATAATAGATTTTTGCCTGCTCGTTCTTAGCATTAAAGGCTATAACCTTGGGCAGGTACATAGCATTAGCAGACCCATGAACGATATGAGCACCATGCTGCTCAAATGCAGCACCGGTTTTATGTGCCATAGAGTGAACAATTCCCAAAAGTCCGTTAGAGAACGCCATGCCAGCCATACACTGGGCATTATGTATTGTATCACGTTTGCTTAAATCTCCGTTGTAGGAAGCTATAAGGTTTTCTTTAACCATTTTTGCCGAGTAAAGTGATAGCGGCGCAGTAAAATCGGAACGTGCGGTAGACACATAGGATTCTATAGCATGTGTGATTGCATCCATGCCGGTTTGAGCAGTCAGTTTTTGTGGCATTGCTTCGGCAATTTCCGAATCTAGTATAGCCATATCCGGTGTGATTTCAAAATCTGCTATCGGGAATTTTATACCCTGTTTGTAATCGGTAATAATGGAAAACGCAGTAACCTCGGTTGCTGTTCCGGAGGTGGATGGTATTGCACAGAAATGTGCTTTATTGCGCAATTCCGGAAGACCGAAAACTACACACATCTCTTCAAAGGTAATATTAGGGTATTCATATTTTATCCACATAGCCTTTGCGGCATCGATAGGTGAACCACCGCCGATTGCAACAATCCAATCCGGCTGAAATTCTAACATTACCTCTGCACCCCTCATAACAGTTTCCACCGAAGGATCCGGCTCGATACCATCAAATACTGCAACTTCCATGCCCGCTTCTTTAAGATATGCAACAGTTTTGTCTAAAAAACCGGTTTTTTGCATCGCTGAGCCACCTGTGCATACAATTGCTTTTTTGCCTTTCAGCTTTTTTAGTACCTCCAAAGAACCTTTACCGTGGTATAGGTCTCTGGGAAGTGTAAATCTTGTCATAATGGATCTCCTTTATTTTTTATTTTTACTAACAATACGAAATATAAAACTAATAATTTATATTGTTAATCTTTAAACTCAACTATTAATTCTTGTGCTGTCTGTTTAGCATATCCAAAAACAATCTGATGTTATCTTTGTAGAAGAGTTGGTTTGCTTGTCATCCTGTTGAAAAAAATTTTTACAACAGAAGAAACCATAGCAACACGAATTTCATTCTTTTCTTTGATTGATCCTATTATCATGCTAACCACACCCTTTTTTACTTGTACTATTTCACCTAACTAATTTAAATTAACTGACAACTAAAAGTTTTTTCTTTTAAAAAACACCTTGCTTACAAGCTCCTTTCTACAAAAGCTATATCGGTTTATCAAGCAATTCGATCGTTAGTTCAAGCTAATTTTCTTGAGTTTATCACAGTTAATAGTGAATGTCAATAGACTTTGTTAAATTTTTAACAAAAATTTTTTACTTTTCTAAAAGCAGCTTTGCAAAACACAAACAATTATTTAATATAACACCCGCACTTTTTTAAAAGCCTAATTTTATTTGCAACAAATATACACACTGTAAATTTTTGTATAAATTAACAATCCCAAAAACCTTAGTTAGACGCATCTAACTAACTTGCACATAAATTCATCCCTTTAAGGCGTTAACAATAAAAATCTTGAGGTGTTTTCTGTAAAAACTACATGCAATAATAATGGTTATTGTTTGACATTTTACCCATAATATGATAGTATTACGTTATAGAATGATTGTTAAGTTTTTAACAATCGCCCACCTATTGCAACGGGATTCGTTATAAAATCAATATAAACTCGTTTAAATGCAACAATTTTCGGAGGTATGCAGATGGAATTAAAATATTCAAAAAACTGGGATAGTTTTATCACAGGAAAGTGGAGTGACATAGCTATAGATGTTAGCGATTTTATCACACTTAACTTTACCCAATACGACGGAGACGACTCGTTTCTGGCCCCTGCTACTAAGGCTACTGAAAACCTGTGGGCTCAGGTGGTACGTCTTAACATTGAAGAACAGGAAAAAGGCGGCGTGCTGGACATGGATACAGACATAGTATCTACCGTTACCTCGCATGGACCTTGCTATCTAAACAAAGATGAAGAAACTATTGTGGGCTTTCAAACTGATAAACTTTTTAAGCGCAGCTTACAGCCGTTTGGTGGTATTCGCACAGCATATAATGCATGCAAGCAGTACGGATATGAAATCAGCGATGATATAAAGCACATCTTCACAAACTATAGAAAAACACATAACGATGGTGTTTTTGATGTCTATACAGATGAAATTAAACTTGCGCGAAAATCTGCGATCATTACAGGGCTTCCTGATGCTTACGGACGTGGAAGAATTATCGGTGACTACCGACGTGTTGCGCTATATGGCATAGATATATTAATATTAGATAAAACCGAGCAGCTTAAAACCGCATCAGTCAGAATGACCGAGCAGAATATTAGATTGCGTGAAGAACTTGCCGAACAGATAAGGGCACTTGGCGAGATAAAGGAGATGGCACAAAGCTACGGCTACGACATTTCAAACCCTGCTGCTAACGCAAAGGAAGCTATTCAATGGTTGTACTTTGGCTATCTTGCTGCAATTAAGGAGCAAAACGGTGCAGCGATGAGCCTTGGACGTGTATCAACATTTCTTGATATATATATCACAAGAGATCTTGAGCGTGGTGTTTGCACCGAAGAACAGATTCAAGAGTATATAGATCATTTTGTGATGAAGCTTCGTCTTGTAAAGTTTGCGCGCACACATGAGTATAATACACTATTTTCCGGCGATCCCACCTGGGTGACCGAGTCAATTGCAGGCATGACTGTTGACGGCAGACATATGGTTACAAAAACCTCCTTTAGATTTTTGCATACCTTGACAAATCTAGGGCCTGCGCCGGAGCCAAATCTAACAGTTCTTTGGTCGCCAAGGCTACCGCTTGATTTCAAGAGATACTGCGCAAAGATGAGCATAAAAACATCCTCTATTCAGTATGAAAATGATGAGTTAATGAGGGCTATCCATGGCCACGATTACGCAATAGCCTGCTGTGTATCCTCGATGAAAATCGGCAAAGAGATGCAGTTCTTTGGCGCACGCGCCAACCTTGCAAAATGCTTGTTATATGCTATTAACGGTGGCGTTGACGAAAAACTAAAGATACAAATCGGACCTAAATATCGTGCAGTGACCGGTGATTATCTTGAATTTGACGATATCATGCAAAAATATGATGATATGCTAGAATGGCTTGCCGGTGTTTATGTAAGCTCGCTTAATATAATCCACTACATGCATGACAAATATTGTTACGAGCGTGTGCAGATGGCACTTCACGACAGAGAGGTAAAACGTTATTTCGCAACCGGTATCGCAGGACTTTCTGTAATTGCTGACTCTTTAAGTGCAATAAAGCATGCAAAAGTTAAGGTAAAGCGTGACGACGATGGTCTAGTTGTAGACTACGAGGTAATCGGTGATTATCCAAAATACGGCAATAACGATGACAGGGTGGATAAAATTGCGATAGATATTGTTCGTAAATTCATGGAGAAAATCAGAAGGCACCACACATACCGAGACAGCGTGCCGACCATGTCAATTCTTACTATCACATCCAATGTTGTTTATGGTAAAAAGACAGGCTCTACTCCTGATGGTAGAAAAGAAGGGGTTCCTTTCGCACCGGGTGCAAACCCGATGCATGGCAGGGACACCAGTGGTGCAGCAGCATCTCTTGCATCTGTCGCCAAACTACCTTTCGAAGATGCACTCGATGGTATATCCGACACATTCTCAATCGTACCAGGCGCACTGGGTAAGGATGATAGGGTTTTTATGGGTGACTTTAACCTTGACAACCTTGTTGTTCAGACTATGGACGACTTTAACAGTGAATGCGGAAACACAGCCTGCAGACAACCTAACGAAATAATTGAATAATAAAAACGAACAAAAAGAGGTTTAAAATGTGCGTTACTAACAGCAAGCAAATAGATAATTTAGTATCCTTATTGGACAGCTATGCCCAGATGGGCGGACACCATCTTAATGTTAATGTTTTTACAAAGGAAACATTGCTAGATGCCCAAAAACACCCTGAAAACTATCCTCAACTTACCGTTAGGGTTTCGGGATATGCTGTTAACTTTGTAAAGCTAACGAAAGAGCAGCAAGATGATATTATCTCCCGTACCTTCCACTCAGAAATATAGCACAAGGTAAAATCAAGGCTACTATATAAGGCAGGTAAAATGCAAGGGTATATACACTCTATAGACTCTTTTGGAACAGTGGACGGGCCCGGTATAAGAATGGTTGTTTTTATGCAGGGCTGTCCTTTGCGTTGCAGTTATTGTCATAACCCGGACACGTGGGCAACAGGTATCGGCAACCAATTTTCGGTGGATGATATCCTGTTACAATATGAAAAAACCAAAGGTTTTACTACCGGGGGTATAACCGCAACCGGCGGAGAACCACTTCTTCAGATTGACTTTTTAATAGAGCTTTTTGCAAGATGCAAAGAAAAAAACATTCACACCTGTCTTGATAGTTCAGGTGCAACTTTTAATGAACATAACAGGCCAAAGTTCGATAGCCTGATGAAATATACCGATCTTGTTCTACTTGATATAAAGCATATCGATAACGAACAGCATAAAATTCTAACCGGTGTTGAGAACATTAATATACTTAACTTTGCAAGATATCTGTCCGAGATAAACAAGGATGTATGGATACGCCATGTTGTGATAGAAGGTATTACCTTAAAAGTGGAATATCTTTTACGTCTTGGTGCTTTTTTATCGGAGTTACGTAACATTAAAGCACTGGATGTGATACCTTACCATACAATGGCAGAAGAAAAATACCAAAAGCTTAATATGGCATATGCGCTTAAAGGTATTGCGGCAACTTCCACCGAAAGAACGTCGTATGCACTCAGCATAATTGTAGACGGTATAAAACAAGAATTGGCAAAAAAAGGTGCTCGCAAAGCTAGCGGCACAATCGCATTAAAGGATAATATATGAGCATAAACAACCTTATTAAAAGTATTCTTGCCGGCATTGCTATCTCAATAGCCGGAACGGCATATCTAAGTGTGGATTACAGTTTTGTAGGTGGTCTGCTTTTTGGTGTTGGGTTAATAACGATTTATATGTTCGACTGGAACCTATCTACCGGAAAATTCTGCTATCTACCACAGGACATAAAAAAATATTTCCCGATATCTGTAATGGCTTTTTTCGGAAACCTTATAGGTACCGTTGCTACAGGTTACATCCTAAGATTTAGCGGATTATCTATAGTTGATAAGGCAACCACAGCACTAACAGCAAAACTTGACCATAGCTATATTGAATCTTTTATACTTGCGATTTTTTGCGGTATTATGATGAGTATCGCTGTACTCGGATATAAAAAGCAGAGTGATGATTTTGGCCGTGCTGTTATTATCTTGCTACCTATTACCGTTTTTATTGTAGCAAAGTTCGAACATTTCGTTGCAAATATGTTTTATATCTCACTTGTAAACAAATGGAATATAAACACTATAACATTTATTATAATATGTGCTGTAGGTAACATATTAGGATGCTGCATTATCCCGCTTAGCAACAAAGTTTTAGCTAAAAACAAAATATAAAATATTAATTTTTTTCAAACTTAATCCATTTATGCTATCTAGGGAATCATAACATTCTCACCCTTACTAGCCTATCCTATTATGCAGTTAACTAACAAATTTAGTTATTTACTTTTATGTTAGTTAACTGTATAATTATATTGTTATTTTAAATGGAAACGCAGATAGATGAAATTATTTAACACCTTTAAAGCTAAGATCTCGCTTGGCGATATACTAACGGCCATTTTCTTTGTAATAACATTTACACTTCTTGGCCCACTTGAGACGATAGCGGTTAATATCAATCAGATAGACTATGCTCCAAGTGATGTATGGTACGTTTTTCTTGCACTATCGACAATAATATTTATACTGATAATCTTGTTGCTTGCTATACTTCCAACAACATTAAAAATTTTTGTATCGGCAGGAATTTTTGCCGGTACTTTAATGGGGTATCTTCAGGCAAACTTTTTAAATCCCAACTTCGGCTTTATTAATCAAACTGTTATCGATTGGGATTCTATGCGTAGCGACATGATGTTAAACTGGATTATCTGGTTTGGGACAGTAATAGTCATTGTAGCTGTTGCATTGATTGTTAAAAAAAGTAGGCCGATAATGGGTTATGCAGCCGGCCTTTTATCGGCAATGCAGATAGTTGCTGTAGTATCTTTAATGTTTGTAGCTAATGATCTAAACTCTGTAAAGGGGTTTAGCCAGGATAGCCTTACCAATATATCGAAAAATGAAAATGTATTCTTATTTATACTGGATGCAACATCGGAGTCTGCCTTACAGGAGATGGAGGAGGCGTTTCCCGACGCATTGGATAGCTATAACGATTTTACACGATTTACAAACCTTTCCACCTATTTCTATTCCACTAAACCTGCGGCGGTAATGCTTGCCACCGGCCATTATGATACCGAGCATCTTCTTTCAGTACAAGACACATCCCCTAAAAATCAGATAGAGCAGGTATCACAGTATTATGATAATGCATGGACTGCATCGGACGAATATTATAGTATTTTACAGGATTCAGGCTATCTGTCATACATCCACCCATGGAATTCCGCCAATAAATATATTACCGATTTTGAACAGGCGGCCGGTAAAATTGAAAATATCGAAATAATTGACAAAAGCCCTTCCATGGATTATGCCACATTTTTAACATCTAACCTATCACTTACATTTTTTAGATATGCACCACTTCGAGTTAAAGAATTTTTATTAGAAAACTTTACGATAGGGCTACTGGGCTATAACAATTTTTCAGAAGCTCCGGATGTAGATCATCAAAAAGCTTTGCTCGAAAAGTTTGCAAATAATGATATTACATATATAGATGAAAATGTATTCTCGATAACACACCTTATGGGCTCACACTACCCATTTGAGATAAATGAGTTTGGCGAGTTTGTGGGGGCAGGCGAAAATACAAGGGCACAGCAAACAAAAGGCATGTTTTACACCATCGACCTATTTATAGAGGAGCTAAAAAGCTCCGGCGTTTATGATAATTCTACTATAATAATCCTTGCAGACCATGGCTCCTACGACTTTAGCGAACCTGGTAGCTATTCTTCCATGCTTATGATAAAGCAAAAAGGAGAAAAGCATGACGAGATTATCTATAACAATGCACCACTTATCTTCCCTGAAATTATCCCTACAATAATATCACAGGTTAACGAGGATAGGGCAGCCGACTTTGGAAGAACGGTATATGAAGTGCCGGAAGATGAAGAAAGAATGCGCACTATCTATCAATTCCATAATAACGAAAATCTGTCTGAGAGTTGTTACCATATCTACCTCCAGATTGATTACGAGGGCGACGTTAAGGATTTAAGCTTTACTGGTGAGGAGTTAGAACAGCTTCCGGTAAAACCCTTTTATTTCTGCCTATATTGCTACTCACCGTTTTAATCTATGCGACCATATCGAACTGTACTCCCAGATTTGTTGTGGTCGCTTTTTTGTGGTTAAAATAATATGGTCCAGACTATAAACTTTTCACCATTTCTGACGATTATTATATATGATATCGTTCTAGTTACAGCAAAGGAGAATACCTATTGTGAACATTGCTCCTAAAATATCGGTAATTATGCTTACCTACAACCGTGAAAATATGGTTTCAGTTGCAATTGAAAGCGTGCTAAACCAAACATTTTGTGATTTTGAATATATTATCATCGACAATGGGTCAACAGACAGTAGTGGCATAATTGCCGATGAGTATGCGTTAAAGGACAACCGAATAAAGGTAGTGCATAAAGACCGTGGCAATATTGGCAGTGGTCGCAATGCAGGGCTAGATTTAGCCTGTGGCGAATATATTGCCTTTATCGATGATGATGATTATTGCGAAACCGACTTTCTGGATTTTTTATATAGGCTTGCCAGTGAAAACAATTCAGATGTTGCAATATGCGGTGCAGCGGATAAAAACTTTAACGAAAAACATATCATGAATGCCGAGCAAGCAATTATAGCGCTTATGTGGCGAAGGTTATATAACATGGCTTTCCCAACAAAGCTTTTTTTAGCAAGTTTAATGTCTAATCTACGCTTTCCTGAGGAGGGTCTGTATGATGACATTGCAATAATGTACCGCCTTTTGGCAGGGGCTAAATCGGTGGCGTATCATGGCCTGCCAAAGTATACATTTAATAGGCATGACTCTAACAATTCGGCATGGACTACAAACCATTCACTACTTACACTCGACTCGCTGAATGAGTATATAGCTGCATATAGGGTGCGTACAGATTGGCTATCTAAGATTTTTCCGAGCTCGGCTGATGCATTTAGATATTTTGAATGGTCGTTTATGATTTCGATGGTGGAGAAGATATCAAGGCTTAACCTACATGAATGTTATGGCAGAAGAGATGAGCTGATTAGGGCTATACGTAGTAATAGGGTAGAATTTTTAAATTCTAACTACATACAAAGTTTTGAGCAAGAGTGGGTTGCACGCTACTGTGACGAATAAACAAAAAGGGAGACTAAATGTTAACAACCAAACTTGTAAACTTTTTAATTACATCTAAATGCACATTGAACTGTTTGCTATGTAGTACAGCAGTTACTTTATATAAAAAACCAACACACGAAGGTGTAGAAACTATACGACAAGAGGTTGACACGCTCTTTAAAATTTATGACCATATCGATGGTATAGATATTATGGGTGGCGAGCCTATGATGCATCCAAACCTAGATAAAATACTTGATCTTTTTTTTCCTTACAAAAACAAATATGGTAGACTAAGAATTGTTACAAATGCTACCATATTGCCTAACGAAAAAATAATAGCATCTTGTAAAAAAAATGAAAAAATAATGTTTTTGTTAGATCACTACGGTGAGCTTTCCCTGAAAATAGCCGAAATAGAAACATCTTTAAAATCACATGCAATTAACTATGCCACAAATATTTATTTTGGTAAGGACATGCACTGTGACGGTTGGGTAGACATGGGCGATTACAAGCACAAAAACTATAGTAACAAACAGCTTTTAGATGTTTATAATACCTGCCACCTTGCAAAACTTCCCTGTCTTATGGTAAAAAACGGTTACATTTATCTATGTGCAACAGCGGCCATAGGCGAGGATCTTTCACTTTTTGAAGTTAACGAATCTGAAAAAGTTTCTCTTTTAGGTGAAATAACAGATATCGCTCATCTAAGAAGCCATGCAGATAGTTTTTGGAGAAAACCCATCAATGCGTGTTACCACTGCAACGGATTTGATGTAGAAAAATCTAAGCGCTATCCTGCAGCAGTACAGCTAGAAAGAGGAGTTTAATTATGGAACTTAGAGAAAGACAACTTGCCCTACAAATACTAACTAACTGTACCTTAGACTGCGAACTTTGTGCCGATTATTCACCTCTTTACAAGGTAAACAATGCACATAAGATTACCCCATTAGAGCAGGTTGAGCGAGAGATAGATTGTACATTTGAGATATATGATTACATAGAGGATTTTACCATAACAGGCGGCGAGCCTTTACTGCATAAAGATTTGGACAAAATATTATTAAAAGCCATGCAGCATAAAGATAAGTTTAAAAGCTGCAGGATTTTCACCAACGCTACAATTGTTCCGACTGCCAAACTGCTGAAGGTTTGTAGCGATAATAGCACCAAGATAGAATATGTTATCGACCATTACGGCGAACACTCCTGCAAGGCAGATGATATGATTAAGGCGCTAGAGCAAAATGGCATCACCTATCGTGTAAATCAATACTATGGCAACGATCAACATCATGGTGGGTGGGTGGATTATGGTTCTCCACGTGAATACCGAGGCTATTCATCCGAAAAGGTAAAAAAAATACATACCAACTGCCACAATGCAAACTGGAAAAATCTAATAGTGTTTGATGGCAAATTACACCCCTGTACACAGTCAACATTTGGTTCGGATTTTAACTTTTTCACCCCAGCATCAGATGAAGTTGTTGACCTATTTGATAGCACACTTACATTGGAGCAAAAAAAGAATATAGCACTGGGATTTGGCACAAAGCCCTTAGTAGCATGCCAGTATTGTAACGGCTTTGACCCAGTAAACTCTAAAAGAATATTTGCCGGCAAACAGCTTAAAAAGGGTGATAAATATATGAACCACTATACTGTGAAATAATATGGAGAAGCAAATGTTAATTACAAAACGTCTTGCAATGATAATTACGCTTAAATGCAACCTAAACTGCAAACTATGTTGTAACTGTGTTCCACAATATAAAAATCCACCTATTATACCTAAAGAAGACATCCTGAACGACATGGACGAGCTTTTTAAGATATATGACAAAATCGAGTGGCTTCAATTTGTGGGAGGTGAGCTGTTTTTACATCCGAATCTTGATGAAATTTTGCTTAAGACAAACGAGCATATCGACCGCTTTGATAAAATAATACTAATGACCAATGGTGGTGTTATGCCACGAGAATCGGTGTTAAAGGCAATAAAAAACTTAAAAAGAGATATCGAGGTGCAGATAAGTGATTATGGCACATTATCTCCTAAAGTAAAGGAAATAGAGGCTAAACTTAAGAGCTATGATATAAACTTCAAAACAAAACCATTCTATGGCGATATACAGCACTACGGTGGATGGGTTGATTGTGGCGGATTTGATGATCGCAACTATACAGCATGTCAGTTAAAAAACACATTTGAAAACTGCTGGCAGATAGGCATGGAAAATCTTCATACCTATAACGGCAAACTTCACAACTGCATTCGGTCACTTTTCGGCCTGGATCTTAAAAAGCTAGATATACCTAATAATGAGTACATTGACCTTAGAAGTGATGCACCAATATCGGAAAAGAAAAAAATCGCCCAGAACTTTAACACAAAACCACTATACGCATGTAGTTTTTGCAGTGGCTTTGATAGTGCAAATTCTAAACGATATCCTGCTGCTGAACAGGTTTAGTATGCAATACAGAAAATTTGGCAAAACCGATATTAGCCTTTCATCTATGGGTTTTGGAATGACTAGGTTCGATCCTACACTGTTGCAGGATAGTACCGGACTGGAAAAATGTGCCGATTTAATCATAAAGGCAGTAGACGGCGGTGTCAACTACATTGATAATGCACATAACTACGCGTCTGGAAAGTCCGAAATAATATGTGGGCTTGCCTTAAAACAACTTGATAGAAAGAAAGTGTATATAGGTGCTAAAACCGCCTACCCAGAGGACAAGACGGCTTACGATGTTCTCAGCAGGGTTGGGCGGTCACTAAGTACACTTGGTACCGACTATCTTGATTTTTTGTTTATCTGGTCGGTCATGGACGAGGATCATTATAAACATTTTATGTCTGATAACGGGCCCTATATGGGGGCACTGTTAGCCAAGGAGCAGGGACTTGTGCGGCATATTCTTTTCTCAAATCATGCTGACACTTCAACTGCAAAAAAAATAATACAAAGCGGTAATTTTGACGGTGTCACTCTTTCTTATAATTTGTTAAACTATAGGAATATGGATACTCTACTACATTGTGCCGATGTCGCCAAAATGGGGGTTATAGTAATGAATCCTTTAGCCGGCGGTGTTATCCCACAAAACGATGATTTTTTTAAAAATATTAAATATAGCAATCATGAAACACTAGCACAATCTGCACTACGCTTCGTCTACTCACACAAAGAAGTGACCTGTGTTCTTAGTGGTGTAGGAAGTGAGTCTGAACTTAACGAAAATATTTCTTCATTTACTGATAAATCTCAGTTTTCCATTAAAAGAATCGAATTTGTTAGCAACAAAATGGAGCAGATAAGCGGCCTATGCACCGGATGTGGCTACTGTAGAAAAAGCTGTAAAAAAAACATACCAATTCCAGAGTTAATGCAGTCCTACAATATGCGAATGTTAGCAAACTCTGATATGTTATATAGACGCACAGATTCAATGTTAATACAAAGAATTCTTATCTTAAAAAAACTTATACTAGACTTTAAGATTTTTCCAGATAACAGCCAAAACCCCTGTGTAAACTGTGGTAGCTGTGAAAAAGCATGTACACAACATCTACCTATAGCAAAATATGTAAAGAACATGTATGATATAATTCAGCTATCTGCCGCTAATAAATATGACTATAAAAAAAGATTGGACCTGCTTTTAAATGTTCCAAAATATAAAAAGGTTGGATTATATACAGCGGGCGGGTACACTTCATTTGTTATAAGCAAATACCATGATTTTTTTGGATCCCCGGATTTCGAAATGGTCCTTTTTGATGGTTCGCCGCAAAAGGAGGGATCAACCCTACTTGGGTATCCAATATATAACCCAGATACAATTAAATCACATAATTTAGACTGCATAATTATATCGAATTATGTGGCATCAAAAGATATTTACAATGCAATAAAGCATTATAGACACGACGGCATCAATGTTGCAGAATTACATACTGACGAAGATGTTCCGTGGGTTTTTTAAGAGAGGATTTTTGTTATGACTAAGTGTATTATTTATACATGTGCCTACAATGCAGAAAAAGTTTTTATGCGCACAGCCAACAGCATACTAAACCAGACATACACAAACTGGGTTTGGTATATTGTAGATAATGGTTCTACCGATTCTACAGCACAAATAATATCAAATTTATCTGCAGAGCACGATAACATAATTCGCCTTCATAACAAACAAAACAATGTATGGGAAGATGGGAATTTCTTTTTAGATGTTGTTAAAAGTTATGATGACGATGACTATTTTTGCATGATAGATGCGGACGATGAATATAAACCCAACTTCTTGCAGGATAGTGTTAGTTTTATGGAGCAACACGACCTGGATATTGTTGCATCGGGCAATGATTTAGTAGATATTACTAGTTATAAATTTTTGGGCGATAGCAGAATAAGAAAAGATCTAGTCTTGACAACCGGCAAAGAAATATCAGACAACTTTTATATTCTTCTTCACTATCTGTGGACATGGTGGGGAAAACTATACCGGATTAAAACCATTAAAACGGATTTTATGCCACTTGGCGTTTATGGAATGGATACAATCTATACCACTATGTTTTTCACAAATGCTGATCGTATTGGGATATTGGCTAAGTCACTTCATAAATATTATGTCACAGCGGGTACGACTTCAGTCTCATCATTTAATGTAAATATAACCACTCCTCAAATTCTTCACGAAACCTACCTAAAGCTTTTGATGCAAAGGTGTGGTTATATAAGTGAAAAAAACACAGGAATATTGATGTCGCTTTATATGATTTCGCTTTTTAAGACAGTACCTTCCCTCATGCAGTCGCAAGTGTCTATAGAAAAAAAACTTGCAAATATTCTTGAAATAGGAAGAAACAAATACACTATTCAACTTGCATTAACAAAAGATCTGGCAGAATTAGGTGAAAAAGATAAAAACGAGATGAAGATTCAACTTTTCACATATATCTGTGACTTTCTTTTAAAGGTGCAAAATGTTGATGATGGCTTAGTCGAAGATTACTGTGCCTGTGGCGAGATGTGTGCATCGTTGCTAGAACGACACAATGACTGGCTACATTTCCAACAAACCAAACTTAATTACTTTATCTCCATTAATGACTATCCGCAGGCATATACTGCCCTACAAACACTTTTGGATATTTTTCCGGACAACGAAAATCTTATTGAATTAGAGATTGAACTGAAAAAACTAAATAATCCGGAATAACTGCTGTTACTCCGGATCATCTATCATCGATCCCAAACCATCCATGGTGCGGTGTTTTTCTCTACATGCCAATCGAGTGCGCCCTTATCACGTTGGGTATCCATGCACTGCCAAAAATCAAAATGTTTATATACACCAAGTTTACCCTCGGCGGTAATATGCTCTAATGGTGCACGCTCAAATATTGTTTCATCCCCCTCTATATAGCTAAATATCTTAGGGTCTACAACCATAAAACCGGCATTAATCCAGTTACTATCCTCCATCGCCTTTTCTCTAAAGCCTATAACAATATTTTTCGTCTCATCAAGGTCCAGTATGCCGTACCGGCCGCTGGGCCTTATTGTTGTCATTGTAACTATATTTTCTGATTCGGTATGGATTTGTTGTAGCTGTTTTAAATCTACATTACTAACACCATCACCATAGGTAAGCATAAACGGCTCATCCCCTATATAATTTTCTATGCGTTTTATTCGGCCCCCTGTTTGGGTGTGCAACCCTGTATCAACTACCGTTACACGCCATGGCTCTGATACATTGTTATGTATCACCATCTCTCCACTGTTGCGAAAATCAAAGGTAACATCAGATCCGTAAAGATAATAGTTTGCAAAATACTCCTTTATCATATACCCTTTGTAGCCACAGCAGATAATAAAATCATTATATCCGTAGTGGGAATAATATTTCATAATATGCCAAAGGATGGGTTTTTCCCCTATCTCTATCATCGGTTTTGGGCGCAGATGGCTCTCCTCCGATATTCTTGTTCCCAGCCCACCGGCAAGTATAACAACCTTCATAACGAAATTTCACCTCTCAAAGTTTTATCTCTAATAGATAGATTTAACCCCATGATAACATAATACGATAGAAAAAACAACAAAAAGGTGGGTTGCACCACCTTTTTTGTAAGCTCTAATCTATATTAAGCGGAAAATTAATTATAACCTTAAACATATCGCCATCTATCTTTAGATCAAAGCTACCCTTGCAAAGCTCGGTAAAGCTTTTTGCTATAGATAACCCTAGGCCATTGCCCTGTGTAGTACGGCTTTCGTCCCCCCTTACAAAACGCTGTAAAATTTCCTGCTCGGTAAAGTTCATCTCGTAGGCGGAGATATTCAGTATCTCTGCCGTTGCAACTCCCTCATGGGTTTTAAGCTTTATGTGTACCCTGCTGTTCGCAAGTGAGTATTTAAGCGCATTATCCACAAGGTTTTTAAAAACACGAGAAAGCTTGTTGCCGTCTGCCGTTATAAGTACCTCCTGTGGTGGGAGTGCCATCTTTATCATAATATCGGATGCTTCTATACTGTCCTCAAGGTCGGCCACCGTCTGCTCGATAAGCTTTTTAAGATCAAGCCTTTCCATAACAACCTCGGCGTTGCCGCTACTACTTTTTGCAAGGTCAAACAGATCAGAGATTATGGTAGAAAGCTGTGAGGATTTTTTCTGTATAATAGTTGTATAATCCTTTGCCTCGTCCGGTAGGTTATCTACCTGTGAGAGCAGGTCTACATAACCTAGTATAGAGGTTAACGGTGTTTTAAGGTCGTGTGATACGTTTGTTATAAGCTCGGTCTTCATCCGCTCCGAAACCATCGCCGCCTCTACCGAGTTTGAAAGCCCATCCGATATATTGTTGATATCCTCTGCCATGCCATTTAGTAGGGTAGATTGCACCGGCGGTATGCGGTGGTGCAGGTTACCGGCTCGTATCTCGCTAAGGCCATGTTTAATGCTATCAAGCTCGCCTATTCTTTTAAAGGCCTCGTAGGCTAAAAATGCCGTTGCGGCAGGAAGTGCAAAGAATACTATTACTACAAATGCCCCCGTGCCCATAAGCATTAACGACATTAGTGGCAGTAAAAATGTCAACCCTATAAAGGCGGCACACACGATAAGGATATAGTTTCGCATTCTTTTATTGGCTACCGATCTTACGGCGGCTAGTATCCGTTTTAATATAGAGGTTATCTCGTTATAAAAGGTTCCTATGGTTGTGTACCTTAAAAATTCCCCGCGCTTTATTCTTTTAGCTATACAGTTAATATAGTAAAGCCAAAGTATACACAGTATAACTATCCCACCGTATAGTATAGCCTCTGCAAGTGCAAGCTGTACCTGAATATAGTTTGGGTCGTAGTAGCCGGATAGAATATCAAACCATACCTTCCCTATAAATATACCGATAACTATTATAAAAAAGCCGATTATTAGGGTTAATATATCGTTAAATATACGGTTAAAGGGTAGAATAACCACCTCGCCCCCTCGTTGTTTCTGGCCGGATACTACACCAAACAATATCGAGACAGCCAGGGCGATAAAAATCGCTAAGCCACAGATATATAGGTATATCTCCGCCGTGGCAATATCACCGGATATAATGTTATACTGGGTTGCCCAAAGCTCCTGGGTGTAGAAGACATCAACATATATGCTGTCATTGCTAAAACCCTGAAGATATGTCATATTTGATGAAACCAACGGATAAAATTCACCGTGGCGATCCTCGACAAAGTTTCCGTAATTAAAATAATAGCCTGTATCTGCCATATCCTGAAGCCATTCCTGCTGCTCTGTGGTTAGGTTTTCTACCTCGGCGGTTGCAATCTCGCTGGCATAGTTCAAATCACTGTTAGATAGCATTATAGTATTTTCTATCATCTGAACAGGCGAGATTAATGTAAAAAATATGTCCGCACGTGATAAAACGTTACCCACAACAAATGCTGCCGCAATAAGCACGCCTACCAGCAAAGTTTTAAAAAATATACTGTAGATATTAACCTTCAATCTTGTACCCAATGCCCCACACCACCTTTAAATATTTTGGTTGTTTCGGATTTATCTCGATCTTCTCCCGTATGCGCCTTATGTGTACCATTACCGTATTCTCGACGCTAAAACTCTCCTCCTGCCATACCCTTTGGTAGATCTGCTCGGCAGAAAAAACATGGTTTTTGTTTGTCATCAGTAGCTCTAATATCTTATACTCTGTTGCGGTAAGGCGAACACTCTCACCATCTACCACCACATTTTTTGCAGCCCTATCAAGCTCTATTCCACCTACCTTTATGGTATCACCACTATCTACCGCCTGCTGTGCCGAGCCAAGAACCTTGTATCTACGTAGCTGTGAGCGCACCCTTGCAAGTAGCTCCTGCGGATTATAGGGCTTTGTAACATAGTCGTCCGCCCCCATAGAAAGGCCCAGTATCTTATCACTATCCTCACTTTTTGCCGATAGCAGTATAATAGGAATATTGTTCTTCTGCCTTATCTGCATAGTTGCCGAAAGCCCGTCCATATTGGGCATCATTATATCTATAACTATTAAATCTATCTTTTTTTCGGCAACACACTGCAATGCCTGTAGGCCATCATAGGCTACAATGTTTTTTATCCCCTCACGGCTAAGCATCTTTGATATTGCGCCGGCTATCTCGCGGTCATCATCCACCACAAGCACGGTTGAGTTATCCATCTAAATCCCTCCTGTTGACATTATTATAACAGCAATTAACAACAATAATGCAGATGTATTCATTACAAATTTCTTAACATTAGAATTTTATCACATTAGCCGAATAAATACAATGCTGTATACACTTCTCTTTTAAAGTATGATATAATGAAAAAAATGCCATGGAGATACAGCATGAAATTTAAAGATAATTTTATATGGGGTGTAGCCACTGCAAGCTTTCAGATAGAGGGCAGTGCCGATAAAAGAGGGGACAGTATCTGGGATATGGGTTGCCGTGATGGTGGCTATGTTGCAGAAAAAAATAATGGCCAGCTAGCTTGTGACCATTATAATCGTTACAAGGAGGATGTAGCCTTAATGAAGGAACTAGGCGTTACCTCCTACAGGTTTTCGATAAGTTGGCCAAGAGTTTTACCGAATGGTATAGGCGAGGTTAACGAACAAGGGCTAGCCTTTTATGTAAATCTTGTTGATGAACTTTTGGCTAACGGAATACAGCCATGTATAACATTATACCACTGGGATCTACCCACCGCACTTCACTACAAAGGTGGCTGGCTTAATGATGAAATAAGCCTATGGTTTGCCGAGTATACAAGGGTGATAGCAACCGCCTTTAAGGGTAAGGTTAAAAGTTATATCACTATCAACGAGCCACAGTGTATAGTACAATACGGATATAAAACAGGGGAGCAAGCCCCGTTTTTATCCCTAACAAACGAGGAGTGCTTACGGGTTACACACAACATACTTATGGCAAGCGGGCGCGCATTTAAGGTTATTAAGGAGGTAGACCCAGAGGCAAAGGTGGGTATTGCCCCATGTTCCTCCATAACCTTGCCACAGGTTTCAGAGGAGGAGGAAGCGGCTTATAATGCACATTTTGCATCACTCGGAAACCACTTTTTCCAGAATCCCATTTTCTGCGACCCAATATTTTTTAAGGAGTATCCAAAAGATTTTTTAAGGGATATAGGGGTTGACTTTAAACCCACTAAGCAGGACATGGATATTATCGGATGTAATCTTGACTTTCTTGCGATAAACATCTACATGGGTGAATACTGCACCTTTGAAGGTGGAAAAAGAGTCGTGGTAACACCTCCTGTCGGTAGCCCGAAAAACTCTATGGATTGGCCGGTGGCTCCCGAGGCATTATACTATGGCCCTAAATTTTTCTACAAGAGATATGCAAGGCCGATAATCATAAGTGAAAATGGGGTGCCGCTAAGCGAATGGAAGATGTTAGATGGCAGGGTGGATGATCCGATGAGGATAGATTTTATAAATAGGTACCTTGAACAGCTACACCGTGCACACAAAGACGGGGTCGATATCTTCGGTTACTACTATTGGTCGTTTATGGATAATTTTGAGTGGGCTTTTGGCTACACAAAACGCTTTGGGATTGTATATGTAGATTACCAGACACAGGAGCGAATACCTAAATCCAGCTACTATCACTATAGGGATATTATAAAAAACTCTTAATTCTCTATAAATCCGAACACGCATTGCAGATACAATTTTTGCGCCACGCTACTTTACCACACCCCTCCGGCA
>CAYJKW010000020.1:0-32548 GCA_964370765.1 uncultured Oscillospiraceae bacterium | reverse complement strand
GATTAGAGTTAAGCGCCATAATGTTGTGTTGAATAATCATAGTTTCTCCTTAATTAAATGCGTTACATTTGTACACCCTACAATCCTTGCGGGGTGTTTAGTGATGCAAAATAGGGGTCAACAAACCTGCCGAAAACCCGGTCATGACTTCGGATTACAGCTGGGCAAGAGGTATTAAGCAGTGCTGCCAAAGATGGCCACTTAAAGACACCCCACTACCTTGGCCTTGCCTTGCTACAGCAAAGCTAACCCTGCTCATTTAAGGTTGCACAATACTACCGTTTACCGGCAGGTACAATCTTAACATAGCAGATGTTTGCCAAGACGGTGAAAACATCGCAGTGAACACACCTACATTTACATGTAGGACAAGGCGGCAGCCAAGACCAACCGGCCGTAATAAACAGCACGGGGCATAACCTCGTTACCCTTAGCACGTGTCGTACCAAGTATTTTGCCTCTTGAATATACAATCGCACAATATATTAATAACTTTAGTCTTACTAAAAAATATTAATTTAAAAAGCTTACTTTATAGCCATAGTAACACCGTAATGGATGGTTGTATTGCTTGACAAAAAGCCGTTTTTCTTGTATAATAATGTCAAAATAATTTTAAAATTTGTGAGGCGTAAGGTGCAAAATAACGGTTTAAATTATATAGACGGTAACCGTATAATTGATATTGATAGCATTCAAAAATGTCACGGCACCGCCGTAGACGTTTTTTTTGTAAATGCAGATATATTTTTTGATGGTATGTTTATAAAAAGCAACCTGCTATTAAAGGATAACAAGACTTTCTTTGTAAACGATGTCCCTTCCGGGGCAACGGTAGTTGACTGTAGCGGCTATCACATCCTTCCGGGCTTTGCCGACATACATGTGCATCTACGCGAACCCGGTTTCGAGTATAAGGAGACTATTGCAACCGCAACGGCGGCAGGACTTGCTGGTGGTTTCACCATGCTTTGTTCTATGCCTAACCTAAATCCGGTGCCGGATAGTGAGCAAAATCTAAATAAACAGCTTGATATAATAAAAAACACTGCTGTTTGCAAGGTATATCCTTACGGGTCTATAACGGTAGGGCAAAACGGTGGCGAGCTTTCTGATCTATCGGCACTGGCACACCATTGCATCGGATTTTCAGATGATGGCAGGGGTTTACAAAGCGAAGATATGATGCGTAGGGCGCTAACCGCTGCAAAAAAGCTAAACCGTCCTATCGTTGCACACTGCGAGGTAGGCAACCCTGGGGCAAGTGGTGTAATACACGATGGCGACTACGCAAAGCGCAACAAAATCCCTACCATATCATCCGAAAGCGAATATGCAATGGTCGAAAGGGATATTCAGCTTGCTGCCGAGCTTAACGCACAACTTCATATCTGCCACGTATCTACAAAGGAAAGTGTTGCTATAATTCGTAGTGCGAAGGAGCAGGGCGTTATGGTAACAGCAGAAACGGCCCCACATTATCTACTGCTATGTGATGAAGAGTTGCAGGATGACGGTCGATTTAAGATGAATCCACCTATCCGCTCGGCTGCTGATCGTGATGCATTGATAGAGGGTATTGTCGACGGTACAATAGATGCAATCGCAACCGACCATGCACCACATAGTTCCGAAGAAAAATCTAAGGGGCTTTTAGGTAGTGCATTTGGTATAGTGGGGCTTGAAACATCCTTTGCAACACTATATACCCAGCTTGTTCGGTGTAATATAATTACCTTAGCTCAGCTTGTAAATCTAATGTCCATTAAACCCAGAAAAATTTTTGGGCTTGATTCAGGAATAAAGGATGGCGGTATAGCCGATTTTTGTATAGTGAATACCGAGAAAAAATATGTAATAGACCCTACTAAATTTAAATCAAAAGGCAGGGCAACCCCCTTTGCCGGAGCAGAGGTCTACGGAGAAATTCTTTATACTCACAGCCCTATCCAGGAGTAATAATATGAAAGATGTATCCCTAAAAATAATAAAACACGAAAGAATAGCAAACGATGTTCTGCTTATGGTGCTAGAGGGTGATATAGGTGATATTAAACCCGGACAGTTTGTAAACATAAAGCTGGATGGCTTTTATCTTCGTCGCCCAATATCTGTTAGCGATGTCGATGAAAATAGGTTAACCGTAATTTACAAAGTTGTAGGTGAAGGGACTGCCGCAATGGCTACCCTAAAGGTTGGCGAAAGCCTATGTGTTCTATGTGGTTTAGGCAACGGGTTTTCCGCTACCGAGCACGAAAAACCTTTGCTAATCGGTGGCGGTGTAGGCACACCACCAATGCTTTTACTCGCAAAGACACTACGCCTTAGCGGCAAAAGCCCCATTGCAGTATTGGGTTTTAGATCGAAAGATGATGTTTTTTTGCAGGACGAACTAAAAAGATATTGCGACGAAGTTTATATAGCGACCGAGGATGGAAGCCAAGGTACAAAAGGGTATGTGACCGATATTATTAAAGATCTAAGCTACGATTATTTCTACGCTTGCGGTCCACTTCCAATGTTAAAGGCACTGTCCGGACTAACTGCACAGGGTCAACTTTCATTTGAGGAACGTATGGGCTGTGGCTTTGGCGGTTGTATGGGTTGTAGTTGCAAAAAAAACGGTGGTGGCTATGCAAGAATATGTAAAGAAGGCCCGGTTTTTGCAAAGGGTGAGATAGAATTTTAAAGGCAAAGGGAAGTAATAGATGAATATTTCGGTTAATCTTTCAGGCATAGAGCTAACAAACCCTATCATAGCCGCATCGGGTGTGATTGGTTACGGCTATGAATTTGCAGATAACTTTGATATTAACGTGTTGGGTAGCCTTTCTTTTAAGGGAACAACGGTAAGTCCGCGTTTTGGTAATCCAACACCAAGAATTGCCGAAACGGATAGTGGCATGTTAAACAGCGTTGGGCTACAAAATCCCGGCCTTGACGATGTGCTTAGCACCGAGCTACCCAAACTTTTTGAAGCCTATAAAAAACCGGTAATCGCAAATATATCCGGCTTCGCAATAGAAGAGTTTGTGTCACTTGCCGAGGCATTTGACAAGGTTGAGCAGATAGGGATAATAGAGCTAAACATTAGCTGCCCTAATGTACATAAAGGGGGCCTTGCCTTTGGTAGCGACCCAAAACAAGCGGCAATCGTAACCGAGGCAGTAAAAAAAGTTACTTCAAAACCACTTTATGTAAAGCTATCCCCTAACGTTGCAAGTATTGCAGATATAGCAAAATCTTGCGAATCGGCGGGAGCGGACGGATTATCGCTTATAAATACACTGCTTGGAATGAGAATAGACTACCGTACCGGTCGCCCAATACTTGCAAATAAGATGGGTGGCATGTCCGGCCCGGCAATATTCCCGCTTGCAGTTAGAATGATTTATGAGGTTGCAATGGCAACAAACCTGCCAATAATAGGCATAGGCGGTGTAGACAGCCCACAGAAGGTTTTAGAGATGATGTCAGCCGGTGCCACAGCGGTGCAGATAGGTGCAGCCTACCTTACAAATCCTAACATTTTCACCGAGATTGTAGATGGTCTGCCGGATGCACTTGCAAAAACCGGCTGCGAAGATATAAACGATATTATAGGGAGAGCAATATGCAAAGAGAGGTAATTATAGCTTGTGATTTTCCAAACGAGCAGGCACTATTTGAATTTTTGAAAAAAATGCCAAGCCAACGGCTATACCTAAAGGTTGGAATGGAGCTTTTTTACGGTGCTGGTCCTAGCGTTGTAAAAAAATTAAAAGAACAAGGTCACAGAATATTTCTTGATCTAAAGCTACACGATATCCCAAATACCGTAAAATCTGCCATGAAGGTAGTGGCAGAGCTTGGGGCAGATGTTGTTAACATTCATGCTTCCGGCACAGTTGACATGATGATAGCGGCGGTAGAGGGTGCAAAATCAGCAAAAAAACCACCTAAGGTTATTGCCGTTACCCAGCTTACAAGCACGAGTGAGCAACGCATGAGGGACGACCTTCTTATCGAAAAGCCAATCAAGGATGTAGTAAACCACTATGCACTTAATGCAAAAAAAGCAGGGCTTGACGGTGTTGTCTGCTCCCCGCTTGAGGCAGCATCGGTAAAAGAGGTGTGTGGTGATGAGTTTATTACCGTAACCCCCGGCATAAGATTTGCCGATGGCGATGTGGGCGATCAGGTTAGAATTGCAACACCGGATAGAGCTGCAGGAATGGGCTGTGATTATATCGTTGTGGGTAGACCCATAACCGCTGCTGCCGATCCACTTGCCGCATATCTACGCTGTGTAGAAGAGTTTGTAAAATAATTACAGTTAAGCACAAAGGAGAGCTTATGCAACATCTGATAGACCCTACAGACCTTACGGTCAAAAAGATAGAGCAGCTTATAAACGTTGCCGAAGATATAATAGATAATCCGTCAAAATATAGCGAAGCGTGCAAAGGCAAAAAGCTTGCCACGCTATTCTTTGAACCATCTACACGCACAAGACTATCGTTTGAGGCAGCAATGTTGGAGCTTGGTGGAGGGGTGCTAGGCTTTGCCGGTGCGGAAAGCTCCTCGGCTACAAAGGGTGAATCAGTCGCCGATACTATCAGGACTGTTAGCTGTTATGCAGATATAATCGCCATGCGCCACCCCAAGGAGGGCTCGGCATTTGTGGCTACACAATATTCATCGGTGCCGGTGATTAATGCCGGAGATGGTGGCCACCAACACCCCACACAAACACTTGCCGACCTACTTACAATATACAAACTGTGTGGTAGATTTTCCGGCCTAAAGCTTGGCCTGTGTGGCGACCTTAAGTTTGGCAGAACAGTTCATTCACTAATACGTGCAATGACAAGATATACCGATGTTGACTTTGTGCTTTGTTCACCGGAAGAACTAAAGCTACCCCGTTATGTTAAGGACGAAATAATTGAAGGTGGGCATAACTATTGTCAGTTTACATCGTTGGATGACTGTATAGGCGAGCTAGATGTTTTATACATGACCCGTATACAAAGGGAGCGTTTCTTTAACGAGGAGGAATATCTGCGATTAAAGGATAGCTATATCTTAGATGCATCTAAGATGGCGCTTGCACAGGAAAAGCTTATAGTGCTTCACCCACTACCGAGGGTAAACGAAATATCTACCGAGGTAGATAAAGACCCGCGAGCCAGATATTTCGAACAAGTTTTATACGGAAAGTATATTCGTATGGCACTTATACTTGATATGTTGAATATTACGCTGTAAAAAGGAGTTATAATGCAGATTGATAGCTTATTTAACGGAATCGTTCTGGACCACATCAAGGCCGGTAACAGCATGACAATCTACCACTATCTACAGCTAAACAAATTGCCAAGCACCGTTGCTGTTATCCAGAATGTAAAAAGTAAAAAGATGGGTCGCAAGGATATTATCAAGGTAGAGGGGGATATTGGTAAAAAGCTTGATCTTCTTGGCTTTTTTGATGAAAATATTACAATTAACATTATTAAAGAGGGCAAGCATTTTGATAAAATGCACCCCGGACTACCGCAGGAGGTAACGGGTGTTATCGCCTGTAAAAACCCCCGTTGTATCACAAGTAGTGAACCCGAAATAGAACAGGTTTTTATTTTATCAAACAAGGAAAAGCGGGAGTATCGTTGTCGCTATTGTGAACAGGCACACGATTAATAACCTTAGTTGTCGAATTTTAGATGGAGAGTAATGGGAATTTTTTCTGCACAAAAGATAAGTTACTACTACCGTGCTGCAAGCATTAGTAAAATTGGGCGGCGCCCAACACAGCAAGATGCCTGCGGGTTGTTGTTTCCAAGCGATAAACAGGGGCTGTTTTTCGCTGCAGTTGCTGATGGCATGGGCGGTATGCAAAATGGTAAAGAGGCTGCAGAACAGACTGTACAGCGTATGCTTAACGGGTATGAAAAGCTTAAGCTAAAATCTAATATCGACAATATCTCTGATAAAATTTCGATGCTTGCTATCTCTACAAACGATGATGTTTTTAACACGTTTGAGGGTAATGCCGGAACAACACTTGCATCTATTGCGATTGTTGCCGATAAATTATACTGGGTAGCTGTAGGCGATAGCATGCTTTTTTTATGCAGAGATGGCAGAATGTTTAGGCTTAACCACGAGCATAGCTACCATATGTATCTAAGAAGAGATGCACTGCTTAGTGGTAATCTTGAAGACCTACCTACACTTAATACCACCGATGAGCATAGGCTATCTGCCTATATCGGCTCTCCGGATCTTTTTGATATAGATCGAAACCTACATCCTTATACCCTATTGCCGGGGGATAAGATTGTACTGTGTACAGATGGTGTAAGCAGAACAATCAACAATTCTACCATGTCGGTAATTTTAAAAAACCCACCGGATCGTGTTGTTGATATTATAGAGGGGCTGGTAGAGCATAAAGCAAACCCTCGGCAGGATAACTATACGGCGGTGGTAGTAGAGGTTTTAGTTGATGATCAGGTTTGATGAATATAGCTACATAGGCGGGCGTTCTCATAACGAGGATAGCCTGTTTTGTGGTGTAAAAGGTTCAAAGGGCGTTTTTATAGTTGCGGACGGTTGTGGCAGTAATGGATCCGGTGCAGTTGCATCAGATATTGTAAGCAAGGCCATGGGTTACTCTTTACAGAATGCCGTTCCCGGTAGTTGGTCAATGAAACGGGCATTTTCTCTTGCCGATACCGAGATAAAGCAGGCACAACAGCTACCGGGTCAGGCCGATATGAGAACAACAGTAGCCGCTTTACATATCGAAAAAGATGTTGCCTACCTTGCCCACTGCGGTGACAGCAGGGTGTACTATCTATCGGGCAGTAACTCACCGCTAATCACGGCAGATCACTCGGTTAGCTATCGAAAATACCTTAACGAGATGATAAGCTTTGATGATATCCACGATGACGAGGATAGGAACTGCCTAACCGAGGCAATGGGAAACCCTATAACAACCCCTACCCTTGCAAAGAAAAAGATACATCTAAAAAAAGGTGATGGATTTTTGCTATGCAGTGATGGCTTTTGGGAAAAGCTGTTAGAGGAGGAGATATATATAGACTATATTAAATCAGAAACCGGTGGCAGATGGCTTGAGTTTATGCTACTGCGGATATTACCAAGGCTAAACGAGGCATCGGATAACCTTTCTGCAATAGTAGTAACTATGGAGTAGCTACGTTTTAAACAAACGATTGTAAGTTATATATAAAAATTTATGCAAAACTATCTTTTTTGCTAGATGATACAATGTCACATTGAAAAATATATAAAAATATGATATTATAGGAATAATTGTAAATGAAAGGAATTTAATATGATAGGAAATGTAATTGTAGGACAATCAGGAGGACCATCTTCGGTCATCAACTCTAGCCTTGCAGGTGTATACAAAACCTCGCGTGATAACGGACTAACTGTTTACGGTATGTTAAACGGTATCCAGGGCTTATTGGAGGAGCGCTATGTTGATCTTTCTACTCAGATTAAATCTGACCTTGATATAGAGTTGCTAAAACGTACCCCTTCTGCATTTTTGGGTTCATGCCGTTACAAGCTACCCGATGCCGAGGACAAACCGGAGGTTTACGAAAAACTTTTCGAAATACTAAAAAAACTTAACATTAGCTACTTCTTTTACAACGGCGGTAACGATTCTATGGATACCACCAAAAAGCTTGCTGCTTACGGTGAAAAAGTAGGGTCTCAAATTCGCTTTATCGGCGTTCCCAAAACAATTGACAATGACCTTGCAGTTACCGACCATACTCCCGGTTTCGGCAGTGCTGCAAAATATATCGGCGCTACTGTTAAGGAGCTTGTACGTGACGGCCTTGTATATGACCAAAAGATGGTAACAGTTGTTGAGGTTATGGGGCGTAACGCAGGTTGGCTTACAGCTGCAGCAAGCCTTGCTAAGGCAGAGGACAACCCAGGCCCTGACATGATTTTCTTACCGGAAAATGTATTTGACGTTGAATCCTTTATAAGCAAGGTTGAAAATGTACAAAAAACAAAAAAAGCAATCCTTGTAGCTGTATCAGAGGGTGTTAAAACCAGTAACGGTAAATACCTGTTTGAGCAGGAAAGCGATCATATCACAACTACCGATGCATTCGGCCACAAACAGCTTGGTGGCACAGCAGATTTCCTAAGCCAGATGATTATTCGTGAGATTGGCTGTAAAACACGTACCGTTGAGCTATCTTCACTACAGCGTTGTGCTGCACACTTCTCATCACTTACCGATGTTGACGAGGCTTTCTCGGTTGGTGCTGCTGCAGTTCAGGCTGCAATTAATGGCCATACAGGTTGCATGGTAATATTAAAGCGTGTTAACGACGATCCTTACCACTGCGTAACAGATCTATATGATGTTTCTAAGATTGCAAACGTAGAGAGAACTATTCCACTTGACTGGATTGATCTTGAGAAAAATCTTGTTACTGAGGAGTTTACAAGGTATGCATCCCCATTAATCCTTGGCGAGGTTGCACCGGTTATAGTTAACGGTATGCCAAGGCATCTACAACTAAACCTAAACCAGAAATAGATTATTAAACAAAAAGACATATGGTTAATCCATATGTCTTTTTTTGTAAAAAGTTTTGTGTTGTTTTTATAAATGTTGCATTATATCTTGTATTGTGTTAATATTATTTTTATATATATTTGTGTAGGTAATCTCGATGGATAAAAAAGTATACAAAAAAGTATTGCTCGCAATTACCTATGCGGCATTGCTTCTTGCATTGGTATTTAGGTTCGAGAGTATTCGTGATGTTGTTGATGTATTTTTCGGAATTATTCAGCCTGTTATCATAGGGCTTTGTGTTGCGTTCGTGCTTTCGCGTCCAGCCGGCTTTTTTGAGGATAATATAAGAAAATTCTTTAAGATAAAACGTCCGGGTGTTGCTGAGGGACTTTCGATATTAGTGGTGTATCTCCTATTAGTTTTAATAGTAATTGCACTTTTCGGCATGGTAATTCCCAGCCTTGTAGATAGTATAAGCAGGCTTGTCAACAATCTCGAATCCTATGCCGCAAATCTTGAGGCAGTTGTAGCATCACTACCGCCCGAAATAATACCAAATTTTTTAAACAGTAGCTTTTTTACCGATATTACAGAAAATATAGGCACAATAGTTCAGACTTTCTTTACCGGTATATTCCCGCAGATATTTAGTTTCACAAGTTCAATCGGCTCGGCAATAGGAAGCACACTTTTTGGTATTATTCTGTCCGTCTATATCGTTGCCGAACGGCACCACCTTGCAACGCAGGCAACACGTCTTGTTAAGGCATACGCCCCTGCCAAGATACAAAGCGGTATTTTTAAGATATCAAAAATTTCTAATTTTGTATTTTCAAAATATATTGTCGGACAACTTTCCGAAGCAGTTATACTTGGGCTACTGTGCTTTATAGGAATGAGTATATTTAGGTTTGAATACGCAATGCTTATAAGCGTAATTATAGGTGTTACAAATATTATCCCGATAATAGGTCCGATTGTCGGCTCGATTCCGGCCACATTTATACTACTTATGGTTGACCCTGTAAGTGCTTTGTGGTTTGTAATCTTTATCATTATTCTACAACAGCTTGAAAGCAACCTTATCTATCCCCGTGTAGTAGGGGGTTCGGTTGGCCTTCCCGGCCCATATGTTCTATCCGGTGTTCTTATAGCCGGCGGTATGTTCGGTGCAGTAGGAATGATTTTAGTACTACCGGTTTTATCGGTTATATATCAACTTGTAAAGATAAATGTAGAGGATCGAGAGGCTAAAAAAGATAGTGATAATAACAATTTAAAATAAATTACTATCTGCTATAAAGTTTTAGTAATATTGGTCGTATTATATTTTTGAGAGAATCTATGAAGGCGAGGTCTCCAATGAAGATTAACAACATGAATCCATCTGCTGCAATAAACAGCTACCTTAACACAGGAAATTCCTCTAAGGCTGTATCCACCGGCAGGGAGAAAAAAGACACAGTAGCAATAGACGGGCGTAATTTTAACCCTAAAACATACGCTTCTACCGTTGCAACAGAACTTTCCGGCGACGTATCTCCGGAGCGCTTAGCTGCGCTAAAACAGTCGATAGAGGACGGTAACTATAACGTTCCTGCCGATATTTTGGCAGATGCCCTACTAGGCAAGATATAGCTACGGAGGTGCTTTTGAAAAACGGCGATTTGTTTTTTGACTTTTTATCAGAGTATATTGATTTTTACGCTCAGATAGAAAACCAATCACGTGAACGGTTAGAGGTTTTAACCGGCTATAGTCTTGCAGGACTTGAACAATCTATCGCAAACGATCAATCGGCAATAATGCGCGCCGAACAGATGGAAAAACGAAGGATAGATCTTCAAAAAGCTGCAGGTTATGGCGAGTTGTCCCTACGCGAAATTATAGAAAAACTGGATGGGGAGGACAAGCGAAAGTTAGACCGTGTATATTCTAAGCTTAATGAATTTTTAGGAAATATACGTTTTTATAATGCACGCTGTGCAAAACTTATCGAAAAAAATATGTACAGGATAGAAAAGGCAACCACCGTTCCGACAAAACCAGTTGCGGTGCCGGGACAGAAAGAGTTACAAGGTATCCGGTTGGATGGTAAGGCATAGCAAAAGAGAGAGGGTAAAAACATGGTAAGACCTACATTTTTAGGCATCGAGACTGCCTTAAGGGGTATACAGACTAATCAAAAATCGCTCGACATTGTTGGACAAAACCTAACAAATGTAAGCACACCGGGTTACACCCGCCAGCGCACCGATCAGATTTCGGTAACGCTTGCCGGCGGCGGCCGTTACGATGTTATCCACAACACAAGCCTTATGGGACAGGGTGTTGAGATTAATGGCGTAAATCAGATACGTGACCCATTCTTAGATAAACGATTTAGGGAAGAATATGCAACAGTAGCATATTATGACCAATCGGCCGTTATACTTGAGGATGTAGAGTCCGCCCTTAACGAGCTTGGCAACACCGGCCTTAAAAACGCAATGGAGGATATGATCTCCTCCTTAAAAACATTTTCCACAAAGCCGGACGATGTAACAAATGCATCTATCGTTATGAATAGCATGGTTCAGTTTACACAGGTTTTAAACCTATTTGATCAAAAACTTACAGAGGTTAGTGATCAACAGAAGTTTGACACCGAGGTAGCGGTTGATGATGTTAACTCTATACTTGAGCGTATAGCAAAACTTAATGGCTCAATTAAAGATACAATGATGATGAACTCGGTAGTGGGCGATAATGTATACGGACCAAACGAGCTGTTTGATGAGCGTAACGTGCTATTAGACCAACTTGCCTACTATGGCGATATAAATGTAGACGAAGTCGAATTTGGTGTTGTTAATGTAACTATGGGCGGACATACCGTTATAGAGGACGAAACATACGAAACACTTGGTTTCTCGGTATTACCGGAAGGTCCAATTTCACTTAACTGGCAAAAAGATGGTAGTACTTTTGTGTCCGAGGGCGGCGCTTTAATGGCATATACCGATATGATAAACGGGGCAGGGCCGCATGTATCGCATGATCTACACAACTTTGAAAAGGGTATCCCCTACTATCAGGAAAAGTTAGACCAGCTTGCATCCGGTTTTGCACATGCATTTAACAATGTTGTACCACTTGAGGCCGGCGGCTACAAAACATTGTTTGACCCCACCTCAGGTAGTGTTACCGCAGAAAATCTTACCGTAACATCCGATTGGTTAACAAATCCAGAATATATTATGCAGGGTGTAGATAAAAACGGTGAGCTTGATAACACCTATATCATCTCGATGATAAGTCAGTTTGAGGTTGAACATGCCTTTGCCGAGTTTGAGGGTTCTTTTGAAGGTTATGTAAACTTTATTAATACAACGGTAGGTCAGCAGGTGACATTTAATACCAGCCGTTTAACCGCCACCACCGCTGTTGCCGATGATATGTTAAATCGAAGGGATTCGGTTTCTGCCGTTTCGGATAGCGAAGAAGCTGCCGACCTAATGATGTATGAGAGAGCATATCAGGCAGTTGCAAGGCTTATGACAACACTTGACGAAGCACTGAATACCATTATTAACGGTATGGGTGTTGTCGGTAGATAGAAAGGAGCAATAGTATGAGTTCAGTTAGAGTTACGCAAAGCAGTATGAACCGCAACTATCTAAAAACACTAAATAGTAACCTTTCAAATCTTGATAAAACTATGTCACGGATGAACTCCGGACTTAAACTTAACAAGGTTTCGGATAATGTTTCGGATGCCGCAAAAGCATTTTCGGTGCGCGAGCAGCTATACAAGCTTGACCAATCTGTGGATGCAATGCGTGATGCCTACAACGAGCTATCAGCCGCCGAGGGTAACCTTATGAGTGCAAACAGCGTGTTGCAATCGGTTATGGAGGAGATGGTGCGGATGGCTAACGGTACATTTGATGCCGACCAACGTGCAATAGCCGGCGCAGAGATTGCCGACCTACAACAACAGATACTACAGATGGCAAATGCACAGTTTGCAAACAAAAATCTTTTTGGCGGAACAAATAACTCCGGTGCACCCTTTGCTATTGCTACCGATGGTACTGTAACCTATAACGGTGTTGATGTAAACAGCCTTGTGGCATATGATCCGGCAGTACACACACTATCTACAACAGATCTTCCTACAAACTTCGTTGCTAAGGATGGTATGGCGGTATATGAGGATCCTGCAAACCCGGGTACATTCTTACCGGTATCTTCCGATGGCGATGTATATATAGATGTAGAGCTTGGTCTTACCGTTAATGCAACAGCATACGGCAACGCAGTAGATCCGGCAAGTGCTATTAAACTATCAAATTCCGGTGCTGAAATGTTCGGATTTGGTGTAGATGCAGATGGTGACCCCATAAACCTTATCGCCTTTGTTGGCGAGGTTGCAGATGCATTAAACACAAATAACGTCGAGCAACTTCGTACCCTTATCGATAAATCTAAAGATATACAAAGTGATTTAACAACCGCTTTAGCAGATATAGGTGCACGTACCAACTTTATGGATAAGACCACCGAACGCTACGAGACGGATATTATCTCGCTTAAGGATACACAAAACGATCTTGAAGCTGCAGACCTTGAGGAAGAATCCATAAACTACCAGATATATCAACGTGCATGGATGATTTCGTTACAGCTTGGATCAAATTTACTGCCAACCTCACTTTTTGATTTTATGAGATAGGAGGCAGCGAATGACGCTTGCTTCACTTAGCTTAAAACGAGTAGATGCCGTTTTTACCTACCAAGCAACCGGTGCAAGACTTACCGCCAACGGTGGTACACGCACCGGTACTATTGAAATGAAAAGGCAGCAGGGCAACCTGGATATAGAGGTAGAAAATACAAAGATGCAACAAGAGGGTGCAGGTCCGGAGCAAACACGTGCTGTTTTTCAACAAGGTTTTTCCGGCAGTTTACAGCATTACGCTGCACAGCTCGGCGAAAAGCAGATGTCCGAATTTACCGCTAAACTAGCATCGCTGGCCGATCGTCTTGGTGCGATACATACCGGCTCTACACCTGCAAAGATTATTGCAGAGGATATGATGCAAAGCAAGGCTATGCCGATGGCAGGCCACGGATTTTTACCCACATATAGACCAAAGGTCTATTTTACCGAACCATCGGTATCGACAACATACAAGGCAGGCGATATTCAGGCAAACTATAATGCGCCTACTACAGGGTTTAACTATACACCGCCAACATTTAATAGTAATATGCAGCGGCGGCCTGATGTAGAAATCACCTACAACCCCCCTACAAGAGCATAAGGAAGGTTTAATAAAATTATAAAGGAACATTATTTATGAAGGTGGCTACAAGAGATTTTGGAAATATTGAGATAACAAAAGATGACGTTTTTACCGCAGTATCTCCATTACTTGGTTTTGAAGAGTACACCCGTTTTACCCTAATAAAGGATGACGAGGTGGGCGATGGAATCTGTTGGCTACAATCGATAGATGAATCTAGCATATGTTTTATACTTATAGCTGCAACCGGCCTTGAGGGTTACAGCTTTGAGTCAACACCACAGATGTCCCAACAACTCCAGCTTGAAAACGATGAGATTCTACCCTTTAGTTACTGTGTTGCTGTTATAGGTGCCGAGCCTGTAAATTGCACCGTAAATAAAAAGGCACCTGTAATTTTTAGTACCGAAAAAAAATGTTTTGGCCAATATGTATTAGACGAGAATTTCCCGATACGCGCACCACTTACCACCACAGAAAAAGAGGAGGTGTAGTTATGCTTGTGCTATCCAGACGGGAAGGCGAGTCTATAAAGATATGTTACAACATAACGCTTGTATTCTATTAGGTACAGGGTGACAGGGTTCGACTTGGAATTGATGCACCAAAAGATGTATCAATAGTACGAACCGAGCTTTTACAGATTGCAAAGGAAAACAAGGAAGCCGCCGTTGCTACCGTTAAAAATCTACGCAGTGTTATCGAGGGTTTAGGCCTTGATAAAGGCTAAGGTTAATATCCGATTTTTTTCGAAAATAGCTCTAACTGATGTCGATTATAACTACTTAGCTTATCCGGTTTTGCAATATACAATGTAACCATGTTTCTTAGGTTTAAGCACTCCTGCACCTTAATGCTATATTTCTTTAGCTTTATTGGAGAAACTGTGTCGATATAAAGCTGTGTGCCTATTGCAATACTCTCTATAGAGGTAAAACAACATTCCTCATCATCTATTCTGGTAAGGCTTATATCATATTCCTCACCCCTTTTAAATATACCTACCATATCGGTAGCATATGTTTTTATTGCAATATTTTGCGAAAGTATGCGACAAAGTTGGCTCATCCTTTCACTTTCTACATCACATATTCCCACTATACCTTGCCCGTAAAAGCTTACCTTGCCTACAAGCGAGGTAAACGTTCCTTTTAGGGTATTTACTATAATTCCTACCGTTGCTCCGGCTTGAAGGCGTGGAAGATCGTTGCCTTTAAATTCTAATTCTCCCGGAGTAGGAGATAGGGTAATAAGGCCATGTGCCTCTGTTTCTCCGCTATTA
This sequence comes from uncultured Oscillospiraceae bacterium, assembly GCA_964370765.1. Taxonomy (GTDB): domain Bacteria; phylum Bacillota; class Clostridia; order Oscillospirales; family Ruminococcaceae; genus CAYJBH01. Next base: position 17,412 of record CAYJKW010000020.1, on the reverse strand, counting down.
CCTACAAGCTCCGCTAACATTGCAATCGGTTCAATCTGCATAATTAACCTCATCTAAGGATTTTATTACTATGAGTACTAATAAACTTTCGGCCATAGCCGATTTACTTGAAAAAAAACGTATTCTGCTACTGGATATTGAGCGCATTAGTGCAGTTGCACTTGATGACAACGACTTACCGTCCGGTGTAGCGGGTCGTGCAAAGGTTATTGAAGAAATTGAGTTGCTGGATGCCAAGGTAGAAAATCTAATTATAGCCTGTGAAAAAGAGCATAAAAACATTCGCATGGCATTAAAAAACAGCTGTAATCGTAGCGAACTTTCGCAAGATTTGTTACCACTTTTTGATTCTGCCCAGCAAAATTTCTCAATCTTAAACCGTATAAAAACCCTCTCGGATGAGATGATTAACAGAATGGATAAAGGTTATATAACTGTTAAAAATAATATAAAAATAAATAATCAAAAAACAAAGATTACAAAATATTTTTCCAACGAAAAGGTAAAGATTTTTAGGGAAAGAGGATAGTATTTTTCGATAAGATAAGGGCGGTTTTCCGTCCTTTATTTTTTTATATACTCCCTCATCGACTCCAATGCACGGTTTGCAATTGTTTCATACCGTAACCGTTTGTCCCTAACCCGCTCGGGTAGTGGGGGTAATAAACCCATTGCAGCACCCTGTGGCTGAAAGTCCTTATTTTCGGTAAGTATATATCTAAGCAGTCCGCCACACATGCTATCGTGTGGGGGTAGTTGTGGTGTTTTGCCGGTAAGTCTATCATAAACAAATCTTGCCGCAAGCAACCCACAGCTAATAGATTCGCTGTATCCCTCAAACCCTGTTATTCCACCGGCCATAAATATATCCGGATGCTGTTTTAGCGAAAGGTCAGGATTTAATAGCTTTGGGCTATCTAAAAAGCTGTTTCGATGCATTACACCATAGCGCACATACTCGGCATTGGCAAGCGCAGGGATAAGCCCAAATACCCTACGTTGCTCCGCAAACTTTAGGTTTGTCTGGCAACCTACAAGGTTAAACAACCTACCCTCGTTATCCTCCCTACGTAGCTGAAGGTTAGCATAGGGGCGACGATCGGTTTTTGGGTCGGTAAGCCCTACCGGTTTAAACGGCCCAAAACGTGGACTATCCTCCCCACGTCCGGCTAATATCTCTATCGGCATACAACCCTCGTACACCTTATCAAAATCATGTAATGGTGCCCGTTCGGCTGCCACAAGCTCCTTAATAAAATTATAGTACTGCTCTTTATCTAAAGGGCAGTTTATATAGTCATCCCCACCTCTGCCATATCTACTGGCCGCAAAACAATGCTCATTATCAAGGCTATCGGCTGTTACTATAGGTGCTGCAGCATCATGATAGTATAAAAACCCTCCGGTTAAATCCTTTAGCGTTTCGGCAAAGGATGACTCTGTCATTGGGCCGGTGGCAACTATACATATACCGTCCGGTATTTCAGTTACAACCTTATTTACTATCTTAATGCCTGCGTCGGCTAAAGCTCTTGTAACTTCATCAGAAAATGCATCCCTTTGTACTGCAAGTGCACCACCTGCCGGCACTGATGTTCCCCTTGCAATATCGAATAATCTACCACCAAGTAGGCCGGCCTCTGCCTTTAATAATCCACTTGCAGAGGAAATTCTATCCGCACCAAGGCTGTTAGAGCAGACAAGCTCGGCCAGCTTTTCGGTTGAATGCGCCGGTGACATTTTTATCGGTTTTTGTTCTATTAAGGTAACCGATACCCCTTTTGCAGCAAGATATAGCGCCGCTTCACAGCCGGCAAGTCCTGCACCTATAATCGTAACCTTCATTATCTATACTACTCCTGTTGAACCAAAACCACCATCGCCTCTTACAGTATCGGGTAGGCTTTGTTTCAAGGTAAAATTTGCTATAACCACCGGCATTATTGCAAGCTGTGCAATTCTCATGCCATGATCTATAAAAAAGTCATCGTTAGAGCTATTATGTAGGGCAACCTTTAACTCGCCACGATAGTCGCTATCTATCACCCCTACGCTGTTAGATAGGGCTATCCCCTTTGAGGCAAGTCCACTGCGTGCAAATATCAGGCCTACATATCCCTTTGGGATTGCCATGGCAATCCCGGTATTTATAAGGGTTCTACATCCTGCCATCAGTTTTACGCCATCGATACAGTCGGCGCAAATATCCGCTGCTGCTGCCCCTTCGGTCGCATACTGTGGCATTAGTGCAGTTTCTGTTAATTTTTTTACCGCTAGTTCTTGCATTATTATTTCCTCTTTAAAAATCTTCTACCCAATATTTTATGGGCGGCAGTTATTAATGTTCCGACATTTAAAAGTACAACCGCAATGGTAAGAACAATTGCCGTTACATACCACAGTGTCGACTCAGCTATTACAACAAAGGATAAAGCAGATAACAGCAGTATATTTATGATCATTCTTACTATATTTAGCCTAATCTTAATATATCTTCGGGTGCTTATCGACCTTATTATAAATACAAGTAGATAGCTTGCAACGGTAGCAATAGCGGCACCGTAAGCACCATAATCCGGAATTAGCAACACATTTAATGCAATGTTGCTTCCTGCACCGGCAAGCATAGTAATAAGTGTTACCACGCTACGTTTTTCAACCATATAGATGCTACCCATAAACGAAACAAAACAGGAAAAAATTGTTGCCATAATAAGAATCGGAATATACCGCCATGCTTCAAAATATGCTTCGTCTACGACTATCATCATTATATAACGACAGGTTATTATAAGCCCTGCCGCCGCTACAAAGCAAAGTCCCTGTAGGCTTGCAAATACCTGTGAAAAAAAGTGTTGCCTTTTAATTACATTTTTTTCCTCTACCGAGGATAGCTGCCATGCCTCTATAAAAATTGTGGATGCAATACTTATTATTGTAGGTATTTTATATGATGCGGCATATAGCCCATTTGCCGCCTCGCCTATATAAATTGTAATAAAAAACCTATCGGATACATTTGTTATCCACCAAAACATCTGGTTTGGGATTAACGGCAATGCATAAAAAAGCATAGCTTTTACTATAGCCTTATTTAGCTTTGCAAGTTTAAAGAATTTGCGAAGTCCTGCAACAAAGAATAAAAACAGGCAGGATACTGCATCTGCTGCAATTACCGCAAGTAGATATCCAAAAACATCCAGCTGCATAACAACAAGGAACAGTACATTAAATAATATATTAAACACGGTGGACATAAGTCCATCCAGTGCGTATAGTCTTACATAGTGTTGTGATCTTACAAACTGGGAGAACAGTGATCGTAGTAACGAGGTAAAAACATATACAAACAACAATGGTGCAAGATCACCGATATAGGTAACGTTATAAAGAAATGGTGTCGTAAGCGCAAATATTAAAAGTCCGATAAACAATACAACCGATCCGGTTGTAAAAACACTTACACGATTATACCCTTTATCAATGCCAAAACGCACTATAGAATGGATAATTCCAATAGATACAAGTGGTAATAAAAGGTTTGCTGTTTGCATGATCATATCGGCACGTCCGAAAGAATCAGGAGATAGCACTCTTGTATACAAGGGCAACAGAAAAAATACCAATAGCTTAGAGCTAAAGGTACTAACCGCAAGCAGAACTGTATTTATTGCAAGTTTACGGTATTGGTTGCCCATAACACCTCATTTTCGGTTATGACACAATCTAGACGTTGGTCATGTGTTTCTCTTGGTAGTGGCGGTAACAAGTTCTTTGAATAACAAAGACAGATGTTTTTACTATTTGTTTTTGATAGTAAGCGGTCGTAATATCCGCCACCATGCCCTAAGCGATAACAATTTATATCGCAGGCTACGCAGGGAACAATTACGGTGGCTATATCACTATACGGTAGTGCAGCAAAACTTTGTGGTGGTGCCGGTATCCCATATTTTGCAGTTTGTAGATCTGATAAACTAGATATCGGCACTGCCGAGATTATTCCGTTTTCCTCACATCTCGGTAGTGCCAACCTTTGTTGTGATATAAGTAGCTTTAATATTGGTGCTGTATCCGGCTCATTTTCGGTAGAAACATAGCAAAGCACAACCCCGCTACTTGGTAACTCTTTAGCTAAGCTTTGTATTATTCTCTTGCTTGCAGCTGCTTTATATTCTTTACTAAGTTTTACTTTTTTTATCTCTTGCCTTAACTGTAATTTTTTTGAAACATAATCCATCATATTATTCCCATTTACAGGGCGATTAAAACACTTTTGTTATTTCATTAGCTCCTTAAGCTTGTCTACCTTTGTATATACCTCTTGCGGGTCTACACCGATGTTAAAAATACCGTCCTTGTACAAAATTTTTCCATTAACCATGGTAAGTTTAACATTTTCTTTACTGCCTGAATAGACTAAGTTCTTGGTAATATTGTTAATCGGCCTCATATTTGGGCGGTTAAGATCTATCATAATCATGTCGGCATATTGACCTTTAGCAAGTGTTCGGCATTGCCGCAAACCTAAGGTATCACTGCCATTTAATGTTGCCATTCTAAGCACCTGCTGTGCCGGCATTGCCTGTGGATTTTTGGTAATATGTTTTTGAAGTCCACTAACTAAAAACATTTCACGAAACATGTCAAGGCAGTTATTAGATGCAGATCCATCGGTACCTATGGAACATTTTACACCCTTTTGCATCATATCGCTAAGCCTTGGTATTCCACTTGCAAGCTTTAGATTTGAGGATGGGTTAGTTACGGCAATTATACCCTTACTGCGATATATATTTATATCATCATCGGTAAGGTGGCAGGAGTGAAATGCAACGCCACCATAATCAAACAGGCCCATATTGGTAAGGAACGCGGTAGGTGTTGCACCATGTTTATCAATACAGTTCTCAACCTCTTTTTGCGTTTCAGAGCTATGGGTACATACAGGCCTTTTATATCGGTGTGCAAGCTCTGCTATTCCGTTAAGAATCTCTTTAGATGTTGTATACTCGGCATGAAAACCCAGCTTATGTGTTATTAGGTCATAGCCTGCATCATGCCAATAAACATGGTCATCCTCCAGCTGTTTTACACTGCCGGTAAAGTCGTTTACCTCGCCACACAGAACAAGCCTATATCCTGCTTCGATAGCTGCAGCTGCCATTTCGTACGGAAAAAGATACATGTCCATCGTAGCCGTTATGCCACTTGAAAGATATTCCATAATGGCAAGGGTACAGTATGGTTTTACATATTCCTTTACCCACAGCTTTTCTGCCGGAAATATCTGCTCGTTTAGCCATTCCTGTAACGGCAGGTCGTCGGCATATGACCGTAACCTTGTCATAGCACTATGGCTATGACAATTTTTAAAGCCGGGCATTATAAGATTACCCTCAGCATCTATCTCCCTATCAAACTTAGTTTCCGTTGATAGTTTTTCACCGACATGGGTAATCATTCTGCCTTTTATATGAATCTCGCCTTCGATAATTTCGTCACCCTTCTCCATTGTAAGGATTCGGGCATTAAATATTCGAATACTCATAACTGTATAAACCTCTTTATAGAAGCGATAAGCTTAGGACTATTTGTCTAGGCGGCTTAATACATCCCTATAACCTTCCAGTACATCACCAAGGTCACGACGGAAGCGGTCTTTATCTAGTTTTTCACCGGTTTTAATATCCCAAAAACGGCAGGAATCAGGTGAAATCTCATCACATAAAATTATCTCGCCATCAAAACGACCAAACTCAAGCTTAAAGTCAACAAGCCTTATTCCTGTTGCTGCGAACATCTCGCTCATTATCTCGTTAACCTTTAGTGCATCGGCACTCATCTGTGCAAGCTCGTCCTCGGTAGCAAGATTAATTGCAGTAATCTGGCTATTGTTTATCATAGGGTCATTATACTCGTCACTTTTAAAGCTAAACTCTACAATAATGTTTGAAAGCTCGGTTCCCTCTGCTACACCGAAACGCTTTGAAAAACTACCGGCTGCAACGTTACGAATAATTACCTCTACCATAACAATATCGGCTTTTTTTACTAAAAATTCTGTCTCGCTTAGGCGACGAATGCGATGGGTTTTTATTCCACTTTTTTCTAATTTATCAAAAATAATCTCAGATATTTCGGCATTTAGTAATCCCTTACCCTCAAGCTCTGCCTTCTTTTCACCGTTAAATGCGGTTGCAGTATCCTTGTAGCGTATTACAACACTTTTGTCGTCCTCGCCTGTTAGAATAATCTTTGATTTTCCTTCGTAAAGTTTCTCGTACATTTTTTCTCCTTTTTAAAATTATTTTGTTAATTACCTAAAAGTCCTTTAAGCTTTTTTACCTCTTGATTGTCCGGCATAATATCCGAAAGCTTGTTTATTATTAATGCTGCATTATCCTTTTGATCGTTTAGTATGAATGTTTGTGCCTGCTTTATCAGCATATTGCCAAGCTCCTCAAACTCGTTATTATCCTGTTCTTTTTGGTTGCTTTTCTCAACAATATCTTCTAACCAATGCTCTACGCTTTTTACAAAATCTTCCTGTGCTTTAAGCGATTCCCTAAGTTTTTTAACAGCGCCGATAAAGTCACCGCTATTCATTAACTCCATTGCCTGATTTATAATATATACAAACCTGTATCGTACAGGCAGAAGATAGAAATTTTCCTCTTTATACAGCTCAGAATTAAAGCTATTTATCATCTCGGTATATACCGCATTGCAGTACCTATCGAAAAACTCTTTAAGCTGTTTATTAGATACAAGGCTAATTTTAACTGTAATCTCACAAAGCAGATAATAAAGCCGTAGTTCAGCCATCGTGTTAGGTTGTGGCTGTGATAAGATATAGCCCGGAATAATTTCGCCTACATCTTCGTACCTAATTCCCATCTCGTTTATAACTTTATCCACATCAGATGCATCGATTAGGTTATCTATAATTTCACCATAGCTTGCCTTTTGTTTTAACATAAGGTAGACTATATCCGCCATTACCGGCTCATATTCTTCCTGGTCAAATGTTAGTAACGTTTTGTAGTTACTGTTATCTCTTATGGCTTTAATTAGCCCTACAAATGCCGTTTCTTTACCGGTAAAAGCCTTATAAAAACTGTTGTATATTTCTTCCTTTTCATCCTCATCCAACATAAGGATTTGTAGGCTTTTTTCATAGTTTTCCAGTGTTTCTTTATTGCCTATAAACTTTCGGTAAAGTTCGGTAGCAACGGTATAATCCTTTTCGTACCTACAGTAATCTAATATACACCCTACACCGGCGACACCTCCGAAAACAACTGTAAGATTTGAAAAATCTGTCTCCTTACATATGTTTTTCATCCCACTATCATCGCCCTGCATGTATTCACTAAAAGCTTTGTAGCATTTCATCTGTATCTGATGATAATCACTCCAGTAACTTTGTGGGCTTATTGCAATATCAGGGGTGGCTGTTGGGTTACTTATAAAAAGATTAATTGTATTAACGTAATGCTCATAAGCAACCTTAATAAAATTATAATCCTTAAACTTATATGCACTGCTTGCGACAAGATAGCATGGGTCGATATCACTATAGTATATTGCATCTTTACTGCTTCGACTATTTAGTTGATCTAAAAGGGCCTCTTTAGCCATAAGGTAATCATCAGCACGTATATATGCCTTTACCTTTTGTCCTTTTACCGTAATCTTTAGGTATTCATGCTGCGCTACCTCTATAGCATGATCAATATAGGATAGCTGGCGTTTAAGGTCACTGTCACCCTTTTTGAATTCCCTTATATAATGTATTAGATAATGAAAATTGTCCGGATCTATGTCTAAACATTTTTCAAGTAGCTCGGTATTTCTTTTCTTTTTTTGTCGGGATTGTGCCTTTGTTATATCATCGGAGTAGCCATAATGTATGCAAAGCGCATTTTCTATTGTGGTTGCACTGGTACCGGGCCTAATTTCAATGTTCTCATGCACCATATGTTTAAATTTTATACCCGGCGCATTGCGATATATTCTGAAAAGCACCGCATCGGTATATACATTACCGCTTCGTTTTGTAAGGTTTCGCAGATTATATCCGGCAAAACCTATTTTTTCCGGTATATCTTTAAGAACAAAGTCTGCAATGCCATCTGTCTGTTCAAAAATTTCGTCGGCATCTATAAACATATACCATCTGCCGGTAGCATATTTAAGTGTCTCATTACGTGCTGCCGCAAAATCGTTTGTCCACTCATAAAAATAGACTTTATCTGTATATTTTTTTGCAATCGGAACGGTATTATCGGTAGATCCGGTATCGACAATTATTAGCTCACCGTTTGTCTTTTCAAGAAGGTCGGTTATTGCCGATAAGCAGCGATCTAAAAAACGTTCCTCGTTTTTAACTATCATACCTATCGAAAGATAAACCACATCTTCTTTTTTTTCGATTTTAGCTTTAGCACCTTTTAGATTTGCCTTCATAAAAGTGTGATCCTTTCTATACCTTTAGCTCCACATCCTCAGACCTTATGTCACCTTGTTGTGAGAGTATAACTGTAACATCCTTTAGGAACTCCTCTGTTTGAAGCTCGGCAATTCCGGTTAGATTACTGCTTTGAATGATATCCTCTATCTCTTTTAAGGTAAGTCCAAATCCCTCGTCATCGGCCATACGATTTAGTAAATTGCCATCCTCACCCTCTTTTAAGGCGGTGGCAGCCGCTACCGAATGGGTACGTATAAGCTCGTGTATGATCTGGCGATCCTTACCCTGTTTAACACAGTGCATAAGTATATTTTCGGTAGCCATGAATGGTAGTTCGGTATCAAGTCGGCGCTTAATTACCTTTGGAAATACCCTTAAACCGCCTATAATATTGCTATATATCATAAGTATAGAATCTACTGCAAGAAAAGCCTCCGGTATCGCTATTCTGCGATTTGCCGAGTCATCAAGTGTTCTTTCAAACCATTGTGAGGATGCAGTAAGTGCAGGATTTATCGAATCAGCCATTACATACCTTGCAAGGGATGCTATGCGCTCGCTTCTCATCGGGTTTCTTTTGTATGCCATTGCAGAAGATCCCACCTGACCGGATTCAAACGGCTCCTCTACCTCACGAAGGTTAGACAGTAACCTTATATCGTTAGAGAACTTATAACAACTCTGTGCAATGCCGGATAGTACCGACATAATATAATGGTCTACCTTACGAGAGTATGTCTGCCCGCCTACCTTGTATATCTTGTCAAAATCCATCCGCTTTGCAATAAGTTTTTCAAGCTTTAAAACTTTTTCAACATCCCCCTCAAAAAGAGATACAAAACTTGCTGCAGTACCTGTAGTGCCCTTACAACCAAAAAACTTTAGGTTATCTATTACAAAGTTAATCTGTTCAAGGTCTAAAAGTAGTTCGTTTAACCATAATGTGGCACGCTTACCTACCGTTGTAGGCTGTGCAGGTTGAAAATGAGTAAAGGCAAGGCAGGCCATTCCTTTATATTCACCTGCAAAGTCAGCAGCCTTTTTTATACATACTATTAGCCTTTTTTTGATAAGTAATAGCGCTTCCCTTTGTTGAAGTAGGTCTGTATTATCGCCTACATAGCTTGAGGTAGCACCAAGGTGAATTATAGGCCTTGCCATGGGGCAACAATCACCAAATGTGTGTATATGTGCCATAACATCATGGCGAAGCTCTTTTTCATATTTTGCAGCGGCAGAAAAATCAATATTATCAAGATTTGCCTGCATCTCATTTATCTGTTCATCGGTAATATCAAGTCCCAGTTCCTGCTCACTTTGTGCAAGGGCAACCCAAAGCCTTCTCCAGTAACCAAACTTGCGATTAGATGAGAAAATTTCCTGCATTTCATCACTTGCATATCTTCCACAAAGTGGACTTTCATATCGGTTATACATGCTATTTTAATCCTTTCCCTAACTTAATTCTTTTATCCAATCGTCTGATACTGCATCGCTTGGCATCTCAAAACCACCTCTGGGTGATAGGGTAACTATACTTATTCTTGGACCATCGGGCATACAGTTTCGTTTAAACTGACTGCTAAAAAACCTTTTAAAAAATAATATAAGCCAATCATTAATTGCCGATGGTGCATAATCACCTTTAAATGTATTTTGAGCAATAGCCAGTATCTTTTTTGTGGAGTAACCGCTTACCATAGTGTGATAAAGAAAAAAATCATGTAAAATATACGGGCCTATCAGTTTTTCTGTCTGCTGGGTTATTATTTCTTTATCATTAGGCAACAATTCCGGACTAATAGGAGTTTGTAATATATCATTTAAAATTAAGGCTGTATCGCCTTTTATATTGTCAGCAACATGTTTAACCATAGCTTTTACTAATGTTTTTGGAATAGAGGAGTTTACCGAATACATGCTCATGTGGTCACCGTTAAATGTAGACCAACCAAGTGCTAATTCTGACATATTTCCGGTACCCAAATTTATTGCACCCTCACGATTTGCAATATCCATAAGTGTTAGGGTTCTCACCCTTGCCTGTGCATTTTCAAATGTAGTGTTTAGGTGACGTTCATCATGATTAATATCATCAAAATGACTTCTTACAGTATTAGAAATATCTATCTCTAATATTTTTACCCCTAAACATTCACATAGTTTTATTGCATTATTTTTTGTTCGTTGTGTTGTTCCAAAGCAGGGCATGGTTACTGCAATAATATTTTTTAATGATAAACCCATATCACTAAAAGCCTTAGCAGCGGCAAGCACTGTAAGTGTACTGTCAAGACCACCGCTTACACCTATTACAACGTAGTTTAATCCGGTATGTTTAAGACGTTTTTGTATTGCGGTAGATTGTATGGCAGATATTAAACGACACTGTCGAACTAGCTCGGATGATTCCTGTGGAACAAACGGTGTTTTTGAAAATTTTCGATTAACTATATATGGCATAGTATCAAGATCAAATCCTACCTGTTTGTATCCACCTTGTTGCGATTTAAACAGATTACTTTTTAATCGCTTGTTAACGATACTGTCCACATCTATATCTGTTATACTCATTATATTACTAAAAGGTGCAGATTCCTCAAGTATAACACCTGTCTCGGCAATAATATTATGCCCTGAACAGATATTATCACTGCTTGATTCCCCTACACCTGCATTTGCGTAGATATATCCACACAATAATGATTCGCTAAGATCTGTAATTCTGCATCGACGATAACTTCCCCTACCGATAATTTCCGGATCGGAGGATAGATTAATTATAATATTAGCACCATTAAGTGCATGTTTACTGGATACAGGTACAGGCAGTGACATATCTTCGCCAATCTCTATGGCAAAACATATATTTGGTTGCTTAATACAACCAAAAAGTTGATCTGTACCGAAATGTATTTTTTTCCCAAGTACAACAATATCCTCACACTGTTGCATAGCAGGGCTAAACTGCCTGTTTGTTGTATGGCTTTGAGGAACAATACCAAGTAGCTCACCTTTAAAAATAACAGCTGCGCAGCTGTATAGTGCATTTTTATATTGAAAAGGCAGGCCTACTACAATTATCATGTTATAGGCTTTAGTAGTTTGAGCTATTTTTTTAAGAGAATTTAATGCACCGTTTAATAAAGATTGTTGCCAGAAAATATCACCGCACGATGCAGATGTAATAGCAAGGCGCGGAAAACACAATATTTCTACCTTTTCTTCATAAGCAGATTCTACAGCTTTTAGTATCTGCTGTGTGTTGTATTCGCAATCGGCAACACGAAGCAAGGGTGTTATTGTAGCAACCTTTACAAAACCATAATTCAATATGAATCCTCCATTGTTAAATGCCATACGGTTTTTAGGTTTATTGACCCACATTATAGCACAAATTACTTATAATTGCAAATATACTATTATAAGATTTTTCAATATAATTTTTTGATATAAATATATCGATTTATAGTTGAAAAAGTTTCTATAAAATGCTATAATAATATGTACAAATATATTACATGTTATCAATTTTTAATATTGATAATTGTCACGGCAACGGAGTTTTTTAATGGAATCATTTGAATTATTAGTATCTAATGTTAAAGATTATTGCAAAGAGCAGATTAACCCTACATCCTACACAGTTTTTATCGAAAAAATAAAGCCCCATAAGTGGGAACCCCAAACCAATACAGTATACTTATTGGCACCAAGTGGCTTTTTAATGGATACAATTATTAATAGGTATTTAAGTATTATTGAGGATGGTTTTTTAACAATTCTCGGCTTTGATGTTAAGGTGGAGATTGTTGCCGAAGATGAGGAGGAAGAAACTGAAGCTTCAGTTCCTACACAGGGTAGCTACTCTTTAACATTTGATAACTATATTAAAGGTGAATCCAACTCACTTGCATTTGCAGCGGCAAAGGCCATATCAAATAAACCTGCGGCCGATCGTAATAACCCTTTATTTATATATGGTGATTCCGGACTTGGTAAAACACATCTACTAACTGCCATATGCCTTGAAACAGAAAAAAACTTTCCTGATTTTAATATTGTTATGGTCGATGGTGAAAGCTTTACCAACGAGTTTATCTATGCCGTACAAAATAACCAGTCCACCTATTTCCATCACAAGTTTAGGGAGGCTGATATGCTGCTTGTAGATGACATACAGTTTATCGGTGGAAAAGAGCAAACACAGGAAGAGTTTTTTCATACGTTTAATACATTACAAAGGGCAGGAAAACAGATTGTACTTGTATCTGACCGCCCACCAAAAGAGATACGCTCGCTTTCCGATAGGTTGCAGACAAGGTTTTTATCAGGCCTTATTGTTGACATTCAACCTCCTAAATACGAAACCCGTGTAGCAATAGTAAAACGTAAAGCAGAACTATTAAATCTAAACCTACAGGATGATATAGTAGAGTTTTTAGCAAACAAACTACAAAATAATATTCGCCAGCTTGAAGGTGCAGTTAAAAAGCTAAATGCTTATAAAAAATTAGAGGGAATAGAGCCATCGCTTACCGCTGCACACAGTGCAATTAAGGATATACTTAATGAGATACAACCTGTTCCTATAACAATAGAAAAAGTTTTATCAGAGGTTAGCCGTACATTAGGTGTAACACCGGATGATATACGTTCCTCCTCTCGCAAGGCAGCTGTAAGTAATGCAAGAAAAATGTGTATGTACATAGTACAGCAGGTAACATCACTTACCACAACCGAAATAGGTGATGAATTTGGCGGCAGGGATCATTCAACCGTGGTTTATTCAATACAAGATACCGAGCGAAAGATTAATAGGGATAAGCAGCTTCGTACAATAGTTGATGATATAATAAAAAATGTAAAGAGTGCATTTTAACCTATTATGTTTTTCAACATATTTATAAACATCTTTAAAACTTTTAAGTTTTGATGTTGAAAATTTACATTCTTTAAACATTTAAACATTTTTTAAAGAATTTGCATCTAAAAACATTTACCATTTTTCTGTTTAAAATAGCACGTTTATAATTCTTTCAACAGTTTAAGGATTACTACTACTATTATTAAATATAAAATTTATTTATTATATTATTTTTAATTTTCTAAGAAATATATATAATAAGGTTGTTAAAAATAAAAAGGGGATAATTTATGAAGTTTAGTGTAGAGAAGGAAAGCTTTCTCTCAGCTGTTGCTAAGACATCAAGAATTGTTGCTCAAAAATCCTCCATGCCTGTACTGGAGGGTATTTTGGTTAAAGCAGAAGGTGATACGGTATCTTTAACCGGCTATGACCTTGAAATCGCCATAAGCTGTGAGGTTGAGGCAAAGATAATAAATGAAGGTAGTGCTGTAATATCAGCTAAACTTTTAAATGATATCTGCCGTGCCGCTAATGGCGCAACAATAGATATAGATTGTGATGACATAAAAATAGAGATAACCAGTGGAAGTGTTTTTTATGAGATAAGCTCGATGAATATTAAAGATTATCCTGAGCTACCACATCAAGACACAAGTCCGGCACTTTCTATCGATAGCAGTGAAATAAAATACATGGTAGATAAAACAATATTTGCCTGTAGTCAAAATGATAAACGCCCGGTAAACACAGGCGAACTTTTTGAGTTAAAGGATAATAAGTTAACTATAGTTGCACTTGATGGATATCGCCTTGCAATCTGTACAAAAGAGGTACAGGATATTAAGGATGATGTTAATATTATAATTCCATACAAAACTATGCAGGAGTTAAGCAGACTTATTACGGATTCTACCGGAAATATAGATGTGTGTGCATCTAGATACTACGTAATGTTTAGCTGTACAGAATTTACCCTACTATCAAGATTAATCGAGGGTGATTTTGTAGATTATGAAAAGGTTATTCCTAAAGGTGTAAAGACAACAGTTAAGGTTGATGTTAAAGAATTTACACGTTGTATAGAAAGAGCATCGCTTGTTATAAGCGAAAGGATAAGAAATCCATTAAGGCTCTCTTTTGATGAGGGTGGTATTCATGTATCTTGTCGCACTGCACTTGGAAGTGTTAATGATAATATAGATTGTGAGTTTGATGGTTTGCCACTTGAGATAGGTTTTAACAATCGTTATCTTTTAGATGCGCTTCGTGCCAGTGGGTGCGAAAAGATAAAGTTAGAAATTATTGATTCTATTACAGCTGTTAAGATGTTACCACAGGAGGGAGAAGAATTTTTATTTTTAGTTCTGCCGGTTAGGTTTAAGGTATCTTCCACAAAATCTGAGGAATAGTGTGATAATCGAAAGCATAAAGGCAGATGGTTTTCGTAACCTAAAAAAATTACATCTACAGCCGGAAAAGGGGCTTAATATTATAGCCGGAGATAATGCAATGGGTAAAACCAATCTTATCGAGGCTATATATATGCTAACCGGTGCAAGGAGTTTTCGCAGTACTCGTGATAAAAACCTTATAAATTTTGATTCCCAATCAGCAAAAATAGAAGGGGTTATTACCAAGGCAGAACACACATTTAAGCTATCGGTAATGATGGATAAAAGTCCGGGTAACTACCGTAAGGGTTTTATAAACGATATTGATAATGGGCGTGCTGCACGACTTGCAGGTAATTTTTGTGCAGTGGTTTTTTCGCCTGACCATCTCGGACTTGTAAAGGGTAGCCGGGAGGGTCGGCGCTATTTTATGGATAATGCTATCTGCAATCTTTATCCAAGCTATATCGAAGAACTTTATAGATACAATAGGATTATTGATCATCGAAATAAGTTATTAAAAAAACTAAAGATGGATAATAAAACACATAGGCACGATGTACTAGAAGTTATAGATATTCAGCTTAGTGAATTTTGCGAAAAAGTATCTAAAAGAAGACAAAAATATATTAATGGACTTGCATCTTTAACAAAAGAGTATTATGAAGGAATAAGTGACAACAAAGAAAAGCTAAATATAACATATGATACTAAGTCAGATACAGCAGCAGAATATTTAAAGTTGTTAAACGAAAATAGGGATACCGATCTAAGACTTGGATTTACCGGTGTAGGCGTACATCGAGATGATATGTGCATAACATTATCATCACTACCTGCTGCAAACTTTGCAAGTCAAGGTCAACAAAGAAGTATAGTATTATCACTTAAACATGCAGAAGCATTATACTACTATCACATAACCGGTCAAAAACCGGTACTACTTTTTGATGATGTTCTTAGTGAACTAGATAATCGCAGGCAACATTTTTTATTAAATGATGTAACGCCGTTTCAAACATTTTTTACTGCGTGTGACCTAAAATCATTTGATAATATGCAGATAAAGGTCTTTTATATGAAAAACGGAGAGATAAGCTAATGATAAACTACCTTCATATAGGTGATTATATCTCTACAGATGATATAATTGGAATATTTGACCTTGATAGATGCACTATCTCAAAAACCGGAAGAGATTATCTTGAAAAACTTCAAAAACAAGGAAAGGTAGAGTACAAATATACAGATCTACCAAAATCCTTTATTATAAAAAGAGATAACACTGTTGTACTATCTCAGTACAATACAGCTACAATTATACAGAAAGAAAGGATATTTAATGTCTAAGGAACAGAGTTATGACAGCTCTCAAATACAGGTACTAGAAGGACTTGAGGCGGTAAGAAAAAGGCCGGGTATGTATATCGGCTCTACCGGACCAAGGGGTCTTCACCATCTGGTATATGAAATTGTCGATAATGCGATTGATGAGGCCTTGGCAGGATATTGCAAACATATTAGTGTAAAGATATTACCGGATAATGTAATAGAGGTTATAGACGATGGGCGTGGAATACCTGTAGGTATACAGCCTAAACTTGGTATATCTGCTGTTACTGTTGTTTTTACTGTACTGCATGCAGGCGGTAAATTTGGTGGTGAGGATAGCGGCTATAAAGTTGCCGGTGGACTACACGGTGTTGGTGCATCGGTAGTTAATGCATTGTCTGAATGGTTGGAGGTTACTGTACGTACTAACGAGGGAATATACAAACAAAGATTCCTACGTGGTAAAGAGACAGGCCCACTTGAAAGAGTAGGAGATGCCGATGGCCGTAGGGGTACTACGGTTCAGTTTAAGGCTGACCATGAGATGTTTGAAACGGTAGAATATGAGTATGATATTCTACTTAAAGGGTTGCGTGAACAGGCATTTTTAAATGCAGGACTAAAGATAACAATTACTGATGAACGTACCGATGATAAGATAGAAAAAGATCTTTGCTACGAGGGTGGTTTAAGTAGCTTTGTTGACTATATTCATAAGCGTAGGCAGCTTAGCGTACTTCATCCGCAGGTTATTCATCTTACTGCCGAAGCAAACGGATCACAGGCCGAAATTGCTTTGCAGTATAACGATAGTTATAATGAGCATATTATATCATTTGCAAATAATATTAACACACCGGATGGTGGTACACACGAACAGGGCTTTAAAAATGCAATAACCAGAATATTTAATGATTTTGGTCGTAAAAAAGGATTTATTAAAGATAAGGATGATAATCTGCAGGGTAATGATGTTCGTGAGGGCATTACCGCAATTATTAGTGTAAAGCTACAGGAAGCCCAGTTTGAGGGGCAGACAAAGGCAAAACTTGGTAATACCGAGATACGTGGACTTGTTGAAAACTTAGTTTTTGAAAAATTAAGCATATTTTTTGAGGAAAATCCGGCCGTTGCAAAGGCAATATACGAGAAAGCACTTTCTGCTGCAAGGGCTAGAGAGGCCGCAAAAAAGGCAAGGGAGCTTGTGCGCCGTAAATCAGCACTTGAAAGCCAACGTATGCCGGGTAAACTTGCCGATTGCCGTGAAAAGGATAACGCAAGAACCGAGCTTTATATAGTTGAGGGTGACTCGGCAGGTGGTAGCGCTAAGGAGGGAAGGGATA
>CAYJKW010000019.1:10480-33473 GCA_964370765.1 uncultured Oscillospiraceae bacterium | reverse complement strand
CTACTATCACTATAGGGATATTATAAAAAACTCTTAAAACACGGCATGCTATATTTTGCACAGGTTAGCAAACTTAGTTAGTTGCCTGCGCTTGAAATCGAACGTATTGAGCTGTTTTCTGACTGGACATATCCCGAAATTCAGCCGTTGCTGTTCGAAAAGGTCTTGAAGCTCCCGCTAAATTAATTTGTTTGATCTTCTTTTTAGTATCCTTTCTATGCGTGGCCTGTTGTAGCGTTGTGTGATAAGGCAGGGTAGGTTAACTGCCAGTGCATAAAACAGCATGAAAAGAACCACCGGCAACGGACAAAATAGACCAAATAGGATAAACGGAGGGATAGCAAGCAGATGTATAAGCTCTGCCCTACAAGATTCTGACAGGTAATAACACAGCATTGTGTTTGATACATCGGATAACTGTTTTTTCTTTAGCCCTACTCCTGTTATCGCACTACCGTCCGGCAGATATTTTTTCCAACTCTTTATCTTAAAATATTTTTCATAAATCTTGCCATTCTTTTCAAATTTCTTGCTACGAAACACAGGGTTATCTGCCCTAAAAAATTTAGCCGGCATTAACCTTACCGCCAAAGCAGCCGATATTTGAAATATCGGCCATAATATAAAGCTAAGCAGTATAGTGTAACCCTGCGAAAGATAAAGCAGCTGCATACTACCCCCATGTTATTTTACGTCCACGCCATACTACAGGTATGTGAAGCAACCTTTTTATTGCAGAGGCTAAAAAAATCAAGCAAAACCCGATAAACCAGGCTGGGTATAATAATGATGCATACAGTTTAAAGCTTCCCAGCCTTACTGCCACTATATGTTGCAACAAAACCCAAATCAGATAAAAGAGCAAACCGGGTATCAAATAGCTACTATCGCTAAACGACCTAGTAAGCATTGCAACACAGCTGCTACAACCGGTTAACCAGATAAATGTTAGTAAAAAAAGAATAGCCGGGGTGTAGTTAGCACCTGTTGCAATATTCTTTTCCCAACCATCTTTTAAGCTTTTTATCCCACCGTCATACATTCTAAAGGATATATGCTTCCCACCGGTAAAAATGCTATAGTTATAGCCTTGTTTAGATAGCTCACGGCCAAGCTCCATATCATCTACAATACTATTAAATGCACAACTATGCCCCCCTATTTTATTATAAAGTGATCGATTAATAAGTATTGTCGGGCCGTACATTCCTGCATTTTTAAAATTCAAACTGCTACAACATCCATTTGCAGCAAGCTGAACAAGGTTAAAAAAATAGGACATATTTTCGTACATCTTAGATAGTTTATGATATGGTTGCACCGATATGGCATGTTTTTTATCCTCATACTCTCCTACAATACAGCTAATTGCATCGTCAGCAAGGCGTACATCGGCATCCAAAAACAACAGTAGGTCACCCGTTGCATTTGCCGCACCAACTTGGCAAGCCACTGCCTTTTTATTCATACACTCAATTCCTTTTTCAGATTGTAGTAGTAATACACCATTAATCTCCCTTATAATATTACAGCTATTGTCACTACTATCATCATCTACACAGATTATCTCATGTGGTGCATAACCTTGTCTTTTAATACTTTCTAGTAAGCCCTTAATGTTAGAACTCTCGTTTCTAACCGGTATTACTATAGAGACCTTAAGCGCCCCATTAGCGTATCTACTTCCCAAGGTCGGTATTTTGCAAAAAAGCAATCCAAAGGCTACTATTCCCAACAATAATAAAGCGGTGTAATACAGCATTCATCCCCCTTTTGACTATAGATATTACTAGTGGTAATATTGCTACCTATTATCAATATATTCACAAGCTTTATATGTTACAACCTATAATATAATTATTGCCGATTATAGCTTTTTTAATCATAAGCTACAGTCCTTTAATTTAACACCCATGCAAAACGATAATAGTTATTATTATGGTATTTTCAACAATTTATAATTTTTTTATTATAATTATTTACAACTATAATGCTATAGTGTTATAATGTCTCTAGGATATGAGGAACATATGGATAAAAAAAGACACAGTGTAATACTTATTACTTTTGCAATAATAACAATTGCCGTTATTTTATATGGTGGCATACAGTTTGGTGAGGCTGTTAACCGAGAGGTGCTATCCTCCATGACCCAAACAGTACAGCAAGCTGCATACCAAGAGCAACAATCTATTGATGATATTATTGTAGAAAAATCACGAAACATTGAGGTTATATCCGAGACATTTTCCATCTTGGATGAAGATGTTGACCTTATTTTTGAGTATCTAGAACTTGCAAAAAGTCAGCATATGTTCGATAATATGCTACTAGTCGATACATCAGGTATAGGCATAGCTGCTGATGGTACCCAAGTAGATGTATCTGATGAGCCTTTTTTCACTACCGCTATAGAGGGTGGGATGGGTGCAACGGAGCCTTACATATCTAGGTATACCGGAAGCGAGGTTGTTGCAATCTCTACACCTATAAACAAAGACAACGAGCTTGTTGGGGTTTTGATAGTTAGCTACACCACCGAGTACCTAACTGAACTACTCGTTGAACAGACAAATAAAATGGGATCCTCCGCAATAATTAACGGTAACGGCGAAATAATAATTGCTACAAATCCCGACTCTGATAACATTAACTTGATAGAGGAAATGTCCCTCAGCAACGGCATAACTGAACAAGATCTGTATAATGATTTTGCAGCCGGTAAAGAAGGGGCTTTTTCCTATAACTATAACGGCTATGGCAGAGTTGCAGTATATATTCCAATAATGATTAATGATTGGATGCTGTTTTTCACTGTTCCGGAATCAAGTATTAACCAAACGGTAGATGGTATATTAGAAAGCATGCTTTACTTTATTCTACTTTTAGTGTTGATATTTCTTTGTTTTCTTCTATATGCACTTCTCTCTAGAAGAAAGCATATCGGACAGGTGGAGCAAGCTGCTTACTACGATAAGCTTACCGGTCTACCTAACATGTTAAAGTTAAAGCTTGAAATAGCTAATGCTTTAAAATCAAATCCTAACTTACATTATGTTATAGCAAAATTTGATTTTGAAAACTTTAAGGTCATTAACGAAATGTTTGATTTTGAGGTAGGTAACCAGGTTCTGCGTGCAGTTGCCGAAACATCTTCCCACGCCCCCGAACCAAGCTTTTTGTTTGCAAGGGTTGGTAGTGATGAGTTTATTATGTTTGCTGCGAACGGCTTTTTAGAGGACCTTAACGCGATAAAAATTGAGTATGAAGCACGTTTTAAAAGTTTGCTTCCAGAGCTGGAAAAGCACAGTTTATCGTTTAGATATGGTAGATATTTTATAAAAGATGGTGAGTGCGATGTTGACGAAATTGTCAACAAGGTCACCATTGCACATAGTTTTGCAAAGGCTAACAAAAAACTTGATATCTGCGACTATGATGATGCATTAAAAAAACAGATGGTAAAGATAGCCGATATAACAAACAAGAAGGATGATGCCCTAAAAAACGAAGAATTCAAAGTATTTTTACAACCTAAATATAGGCTTAATGGCCATGAAATGATAGGAGCAGAGGCTCTTGTTAGGTGGATAGAAGCCGATGGCACAATGGTGTATCCCAATGATTTTATACCATTGTTTGAGCAAACCGGTTTTATTATTGAGCTTGATAAATATATGTTTACTAAGGTTTGCCGTACAATAAGGAATTGGTTAGATAGCGTTAACCGAGGTGTGAAAATATCTGTTAACTTTTCAAGAATAAATCTTACTAACCCAAACTTTGTGGCCGAACTTGCAGATATTGCATCTAGTTATAATGTACCGTCCAAATATATAGAGATTGAGTTTACCGAAACCACTATTACAGAAAACGAAACTAATATCATAAAGGTTATTGACGAACTACATCACAATGGATTCTCGGTTTCTATTGATGATTTTGGTGCTGGTTATTCCTCCCTTGGAATGTTAAAAAACTTTACAGTAGACACCTTAAAGCTTGATAGAAGCTTCTTCCTAAACAACGATAGTGATCGTGGCAATCTTGTAATTGGCGGGATTATAAAACTTGCTCAAAACCTCGAAATGAGTGTAGTCGCTGAAGGAATAGAAGAAAGCGAACAGGCAGATTTTCTACGGGATATTAACTGCGAATATGCTCAAGGATATTACTTTGCAAAGCCGATGAGCCTTGCTGATTTTGCCGAAATTTACATAAAAAACACCGACGATATTATCGCCGGTAATGATAAGAATTAAAAACTATCCGGTATATTGTCATAATACACAGTGTCAAGTGTTAACCCTTTAGCCCTTGCTGTTGTTCCCCTGTGTCCCCTATCCTTTTTTTCTAATAATTCCGGTATACAATCCGGCGATAATCTTCCGGCACCTACCTCAATTAGGGTGCCGGTTAATATTCGTACCATCTTGTACAAAAAGCCATCCGCCACAACGGAAAAGTAAATTACATCACCCTCTACCCATACCTTGCTATCGTATATTGTTCTTACCGTATCGGCCGGTATTCCTTCCGGACTTTTACCGCAAAAACTACGAAAATCCTTTTTGCCTATATAATCTACCGCTGCCCTTTTCATAGCATCCGAATTAAGTGGTTCGGGATAATGTGCAATATATCGAGAACAAAACGGATCTTGTACTCTGCCGTTACATATTCTGTAGATATACCGCTTTGCAACTGCATGATATCTTGCATGAAAATCTTCAGGCATCTCCTCTGCCGTAATAACTCTAACATCACCCGGTAAAAAACGGTTAAGTGCAACCGGTATCTGCCAAGGCTTTATATATTTTGTGGTATGATAATTTGCAACATACCCCTTTGCATGCACCCCTGCATCGGTGCGAGAGCACCCTACAAGAGGTAGCCGTTCACCGTAAATCTTCTCTATCGCGTCCTGTATTACACTACATACTGCAATAGCATTGTTTTGAACCTGAAATCCGTGATAGCGTGTTCCCAGATAAGAAATTATTAACTTAATATTCATTGCTTTTGGCCTCTGATTTCAAGCCCTCTATCTATGCAGGCATCACAGCCTTCCTTTATTATTTTAGGCAGGTTTACATTGTTAAAATGCTCTATCGTTTGAGCGGTAAGGCCTCCGGGTGTGCAGATACCATCTATCAGTTGCTGTGCAGTTTTTTCACTACGCAGTAATAGCTCGGCGGACCCCTTAAAGCTTTGAGCCGTAAGCAATAGCGCAGTATCGTAATCCACGCCCCTTGCTGCTACCGCCTTTGCGATACTATCAATAAAGTAGTAGACATATGCCGGGGTTGATCCCCCTGCCGGAACTATAGCAAACAACTGCTCTTGCGGCATCTCGGCAACAACTCCTAGCCCTGCAAAAATATCTTTTATCGGGCTAAATTCCCGGGATGTTACATCATCACTCTTTGCCATCGCAGTTGCACCTATACCTATCAAAAGCGGGGCATTAGGCATTACACATATTACACCGGTATCCTGTCCAAGATACTTTTTTATGTACTGACTATCTATCCCGGCCGCCACCGATACAATAAGCTGCCTATGGGCTGGCTTGTGTATTGCAAGCTCAACCATAAGTTCTTGAAAAATTTGCGGAGCAACTGCAAGTAATAGGTACTCGCACTCATCTCTTAGTTGTTTGTAGCCAGTAGCAAAGCTATAGCCATCTTTTATATACTCGCTCTTGCGATCGCTTGATAAGTCAAATAAAAGTACATCTTGCTTTTCAAGCACGTTGCAATCTACTGCGCCACGTAGTATTGCACCGCCCATGTGACCTACACCAATAATACCGAGTTTATACATCAACCTGCCTCCGTTAAAACCCGCCAAATATTGCCATAATTGTGCCGGTAAACAGGCTTATAACCATAAGTGCCGCCAATATAATTGCGATTATTCTTTTCATCTTCATCTTTATGCTTTCCTAATGTTATTCAAAATTCCATCTGTAACCAAACCCCCATACGGTGAGTATGTGTTTAGGTTCGGATGGATTTTCCTCAATTTTCATCCTTAATCTGCGAATGTTAACATCCACAATCTTAACATCGCCATAGTAGTTTTCACCCCAAACGCCTTTTAGGATCTGCTCCCTAACCATTGCAACATTGGGGTTTTTAAAAAACAACATCATAATGCCATACTCTACCTGTGTTAGGTCTATCGGCTCGCCGTTTTTGTAAAGAAGGTGGCTGGATGGGCATAGTTCGAATGCACCGGCTATCATCCTACCGTCATCCCCTGTAGCTGGCTCGCCGGATTGATCAACACGCCTGCAAAGCGCCTCCACGCGCGCTAATAAAAGTGCAACCGAAAAAGGCTTTGTAATATAGTCATCTGCACCAATCGAAAGTCCGGCAATCTTATCGGATTCCTGAGTTTTAGCCGACAGTATTATTATACCTATCTGCCTATTCTCTTTTCGTATAATCTCACAAAGCGAAAAGCCGTTCATCTTTGGTAACATTACATCAAGTATCGCTACATCAAATGGCTGTGTATTCTCGGCAATATGTTGCAACGCCTGTTCAGCAGACGCTGCTTCTACTACCTCATACTCTGCAACGGATAGATTTAGTGCCAACATTTCACGAATGGAGGTCTCGTCCTCCACAACAAGTATTCTTTTCATCTGTACTCCTTTTCTATTTAGTACATTGCCTGTATTCCATCCTTTATAAAAGAAAGTTCATAGTCTGTAAGCTGTCCAAAGGTTGTTAGGTAAAGTCTAAAGCTACCGAGTAGAAGCACCTGGGATGTCGCCCCCTCGGCGTACTCGGTTACGTTAGTTCCCTCTGTGGCCGTTATTGCAAAAAGTCTTTCATCTGTGTCTTTACTTAAAAGGGTAAAACCATCCTGATCCTGTGTAAAAACAATATTATTATACCAGTGTGGCGGTATTAAAATCAAGTATGCAAGTCGACTATTTACAATACCAATATATTTTGGACTTTGTTGATTTCCTGCAATATCGTAATACCCTACAAGCAGATACCCGTTACCATCCATGCCATCGGGGGAATTAAGCAATGCCGGTTGTTCTACAACTCCATCTGCATCTATGTCAATTGACTGTAGCAACGGAACATCGTGCGTAAACATATCTTTAAGTATAACAAGCGTTTGCGCATCACCTGATTCAAACTTTATTAAATCCGATAAAGAGTTACCATGCTGATTCATTCCATCTATCACAATATAGCTACCCGATGAACCGTAAGAAAAGCTAAGCTCCTTTGCATCTGTAATTGATTGGCTTGGTGAACCATGATAAAGTTCTAAGGGGGATCCGTTTGCAAACGATATGATTCTCATCTGCATCGCCCCCTCCCTTGTGGATGGTAGCGCAAATACTATCTCTTGCTCGTTACCCCCATCTATATCTGCAAGCAACATTGCTTTATAATCCTGTGCAAACACAGATAACAGCTCATTACTAGTATTATCGAACCGGTAGATCGCAAGGTAACTCTCCTCTGCTGTTACACCGGAATAGCTTACAAGCATATAGGGTGGCTCGCCAGACTGTAGCTGTGCAAACTCTACTTTATGAACATCTGTGCCAAGGCCTTTTATCCAACTGTGTATATAAAGTCCCTGCTCGCCCACTCTCATTATTGCAAGATTTATACCGGTCCCTGCATTCGAGTCGCTATAAAAGGCAATCAAGGATTTTTCGCCAGAAAACGCTCCGTCATCCACCGTAAGTGCACCTACATGCGGTCCCTCATCCGGAGTGATTATAACCGCAGTGTCTCCGGCATGTTCCTTTATTGTTTCGTATGCTGCCCCCTGTAATTCGTTAGGTTGTGGCGCAATCAATAGCTCCTCGACATTAGATCCGAGCAGGTCAGGGCTACATGCAGGCAGTAGTAAAACTATAAACACTAATGCAATTATTCTTTTCATAGATGCTATTATATCATAGTATTAAGTGAAATTGCAACAATTTAAGGTTAATAATGTATTAATGGCATATATTATATAACCTATATTATTTTTGCTTTCTAAATTGACACATCAGGCTCGGCATGGTACAATAAAAGAAAAATATGAGGTATCTTATGGCTTTTGGATTTAAAATGAAAACGGTCAAATTTCAGCAAGCATATACTCTTGAGCAACTTTATGAGGCAATTAAAGATACCGAGTTTGCTGCAGGCAAACCGGGACTTGTTAAACATGGGCTTGCTACAATAATTGCATTTCCTGCCTTAGACTCCCATAATCAGGTGCAGATCATATCTACCTCCATGAAAAAAGAATCAAATTCCTACAGGGTTATGAAGGCGGAGGCCGCCGGTGTATCAAATGCCGTCGGTAATATGGCAATAGATAAAATAACTGACGGGCTTTTTGGCCTACGTAGTGTTATGGGCAAAAGCGCAAAAAAAATAGAGCAATTGGTTGAAGATACTGCAGAACAGCTGGGAAAAATGGGGCTTTAATTACACATTGTATAAACACAAAACCTGCACTTGCATCTTTGCTGTGCAGGTTTTATTTTATGTCTTGATTGTTTAACGTAGCAATCCTACTGCCTTTTCGATATCGCTCTGGCTAATAACTATCCCATCACCTGTATGCTCCCCACTAAGTGTTGCCGCATAGTAGTTAACCTTTTCATATGGTAAAAGGCTATAGATCTTTGCAAGTCGATATAGTTCCTCGGCTGCAATATTTGTATTAATATCACCCGATAAATCTTTCATGCCTGCCGGAATTTCTGCCTGCATTATCTCCATATTAGCCTCTAAAAGCAGGCTATAGCAGATGCTCCGCATAATATGCACATCCTGTGGTTCTGCCTGTTCTATAAGCTTTTGGGACTCTAAAGGGGTTATTTCGTAATTAGTCGGTAGAGAAAACCTTTGTGAAATATCCTCTGTCATCGTTGCAGGTACAAAGTTTTGGGTAAGTGTCAATAGTTGCTGCTGTGTTAGCATACAATAATAATCAACAGATACGCCAAACAACGCCTCAAGTTCGGTTGTAACCATAGCAGGGCCACCTTTTTCTAAAACAGTAGCTGCTGTATTCGATTCGTTAATAAATGTGTCAGACGGCAGTGCAAGGGCAACAACGCTACGCCCAAACGCATCGAATCTAAGTAACATAAACGAACTATCCTCGCCTGTCGTAACCAGCAATACATTGCGGCTATCTTCCTCTGTAGGCTTTGTTATTGGCACATTTTCTACCGGTTCGGCGACCGATCGGACCCTCGTAATACTGTAGGCGCCTATAAGTGCAACGGTAGGCAGTATTATTAACAAAGCCATTATAAGCGTTAAAAAAAAGTAACGCAGGTTATTTTTACGCATAATAACTACCCTTTTTAAATTCCTGTATAAAGTGTTGCCATTTGCACAAAATATATACAAGACAAAAAAAGGAGTATATATGAATAAAAATAAATATGAACCTGCAGGCCGAAGCTTTACTGAGGTTATAAGGAATATACTAAACGAACCTCCTATGGCTATGCAACGTGAAGTAAACTACAACAAACAAGCCCCATCCACAGGCGATCTGTATGATGAGGAAAACTCGGCTGTTGAGAATTAGTAGTCTATCACCATATGCCTAAAGCATGGTTCAGCATTCTCACTAATTTCCATTATTCCGTAGCTATAGTAACACATTCCACCACCCAAGGCACCTGGGTTAAAAACATGCAATCCATCTATCGTTTCGTAAAAAGCTTGATGAGTATGCCCAAAAAGAACAATATCGCATTTTCTGCTCAATGCCGCCTTACACAGCTGTGTAAGGCCTTTTTTTACAAAATACATATCACCATGTACATAAAATATATTTTTATTGCATACTGTGGTGATTTTCGCACAGGTATCTTTACGAAAATCACAGTTACCATTTACCTCATGACGGTGTATGGTAGGGTATTTTGACATGATAGTACGATAATCATTCATGCCGTCGCCAAGGAAAAAAACACCATCTATATCACTATTTTGTTCAAGAACATCACTAAAAAGCTGTGCGTTACCGTGAATATCCGATACAATTAAATATTTCATCTTAGTTTCAAAGCCTCATTATATAGCTTTGATCTCGAATAGCCGGTCATTCCGGCTACCTCTTTTGCGGCTGCTGAAAGGCCTGCTCCTTCTTTTGTAAGTAACAACAGCTGCTCCACCGCCCGATCAAAAGAGACGACTGAATCCTCGTTTTTGCCGGCAAGAATTAAAACAAACTCCCCCTTGGGTTTATTTTGTTCAAAGTGTAGTACCGCCTGTGAAAGCGTAAGGTTAAGGCAGTATTCATGTATCTTTGTTAGCTCATGTAGTATGGCTATATCTCTATCACCAAAGTTATCATAAAAATCTTTTAAGGTGCGAAGTAGCTTGTGCGGTGCCTCATAAAAGATCATTGTACGTTTTTCGTTTAATAGCTGCTCAAGATGTTCCTTTCTTGCCTTAGATGCTGTCGAAAGAAACCCCTCAAAACAAAATCTTCCGCTTTGCATTCCGGAGATGGATAGCCCTGCTATAAGTGCGCAAGGGCCCGGCACCGATACTACATCGATACCACGCTGATGTGCATCCCTTACGATTAACTCTCCCGGATCAGAGATTGCAGGGGTACCGGCATCGGTACAAAGTGCACAGCTCTCGCCTGCTGCTATCCTATCTAAAATTGCATCAGCTGATTGCAGGTTGTGAGCATGATAAGCCACCATCTGCTTTTTAATATCTAGATGGTTGAGTATCTTTGCGGTAACCCTTGTATCCTCTGCCGCTATAAAATCAACCTCTTTAAGTGTCTGTATTGCTCTGTGGGTTAAGTCTTGAAGATTGCCAATAGGTGTTGCTACCACATACAACCCCTTTAAATTATATGCCATTATCTATACCTTTAATCGGTAACATAATAAAATTATTCATTACCATATATTCTCAACATTTCAGCCGTATGTTCTCCACGGCTATTTTCTACAACTAAATCCGGCATTAGGTGCAGTCCTACACCGCCCGCCTTTCGCCCGTCAATAAGCACAAGATATGGCTGCTTTGTAGCTTTTGGGCGTACAAGCCGCATATGCTTAGGTTCTATCTTATGCTGCCGCATTATGCAAAAAATGTCAACTATGCGTTGTGGCCTGTGGCAGATACACAGCCTCCCACCATCCTTTAAAACAGCAGCAGCTGTTGACACAACCGATTCAAGCATACCCTGTTTTTCATGTCTATTTATAGCCCTACTATCGGATTTGGCTTTATCGCCACTATCAAAATATGGTGGATTACAGCTCACAACATCGTATAACTTTTCAGTCCTAAAGCCATTTAAATCACGGCATAAAACCTCAAGATTGTCTATATTTTGTTCCTGTTTCGCCCTATGTAACAGCTCTGCCGCTTGCGGCTGCAACTCTATTGCTGTGATGCGCCCTTTAGCACCACTATCGATAAACCTTAGTGGGATTATACCACATCCACTACAAAAATCTACCGCCGACTCCAGTCTGCGAACATTACAAAAGTTCGAAAGTAACATTGCATCGGTACCAAAACGATGTATTTCATCAATATATACTGCTGTACCGTTTTTTAAAAATTCTTTTGTCATTTGACCTTCTATGTATATAACAGAGAAAAAGTGTGCAAGCCAATCGGCCTGCACACATTTTGCTAACCTACTATAGCCTCGGTTGGACATACGTCCTTGCAGGCGCCACAGTCTATACAATCATCAGAGATTTCATAGTGGTCGGGCCCCATTGCTATAGCGGATACTGGACATTCGCCCTCACATGCGCCACAGCTTACACAGCTATCTGTAATTTTATGTGCCATTTTAAACTACCTCCTTTATTTTCTTGCTTTAAATATTACCACAAAAGTACAAATTAATCAATACTTATAACCGCAAAGTACAGTTTATTAGCATAAATTTGTTGAATATGCACTGTTGCTACTGAATATATAATAGTATGATAAGGTGCATATTGAGGTTTATATGTCTGCTATATCTAAAGCATTTACCTTTACTACCGGACTGTTTTCGGGTAGCGCTATGATGATTCTGCTTGTCGTGATTGGGATATATATCAGCTATAGAATTGACTTTATCCATATACGACATTTTATTCATATAGCTAGGCATACTACAGCAGGTTTTTTTATAAAGCCTGACAAAAAAAAAGGCACCCTATCCCCTTTTCAAGCTTTAACTACTGCACTTGCCGGTACGATAGGCACTGGCAATATTGCCGGTGTAGCCGGGGCACTTACACTGGGTGGACCAGGTGCTATTTTCTGGATGTGGGTCGCAGCAGTGATCGGGATGGGAACAAAGTATGCCGAGATAGTTCTTGCAGTATTTTATCGCCAAAAAAACATAAAGGGTGAATGGGTAGGCGGTCCAATGTACTATATAAAAAATGGACTAAGCGAAAAATATCATCCTCTTGCACTACTGTTCTGCTTGTTCGGCTGTATTGCAGCACTTGGAACCGGAAATATGACCCAGGCTAATACCGTCGCTGTATCTTTTATGGCAGCACTGCCACAACTTGATAGTACATTAATAAGACTGATATGTGGTATTATAATAATTATTATTTTACTTTTTGTACTACTGGGCGGAACAGGAAGAATAGGGCAGATAAGCGAAAAGATGGTGCCACTAATGGCCGTACTTTATATTCTATCTACAGCTATAATAATTATTGCAAACATCGAAAAAGTTCTGCCGGTAACAAGGCTTATATTTTTATCGGCATTTGACCCACAAGCGGTATTTGGTGCAGGTGCAGGGGTAACTATTACTCAGGTACTAAGGCATGGTGTTAGCCGAGGAGTTTTTTCAAACGAGGCTGGCCTTGGTTCTGCACCTATTGCACATGGGTCAGCTAGTACCGACTGCCCTGTAAAGCAGGGTTTTTTAGGGATTGTAGAGGTTGCTATCGATACAATTGTTATCTGTAGTCTTACTGCATACACAATTCTTGTATCCGATATTACAATACCCTATGGTGTGGATGTAGGATCACAGCTTACTGTATCGGCGTTTGCACAGTTTTATGGAGATATTGCACCCAAGGTATTGGCAATTGCAATTTCTCTTTTTGCAATATCCTCTATGATAAGCTGGTATCTTTACGGGCTACGTTGCTTTGAAATGCTGTTTAAGGGGTGCTATATCTTTATGTATAAGTTGCTTTTCCTTGCTGCTGTTATACCCGCCTGCCTTTTAAATGTAAGCGTAATTTGGAATATAGCAGGTCTATTAAATGGGCTTATGACGACACCAAACATTATAGCACTTGTTATGTTATGCGGCAGAGTAGCAATTCTTACAAAGGATTATTTTAGCAAAATTAAAGCTTAAGCTACGGTTGAGTAAATCTTGCCTATAACAAAAAGATATGGCAAAACCTAAGCATCTGCCATATCTTTTTTATGTTTTTAATATTATTATACGTAGAGGTAAACCTGAATCTCTCTACCCTCGATATCGATTGCTTCGCCTTTATTAAGTTCTGGCGTTTGCTTTATCGAATGCATAAAGATATCATCCTTTAGTTGCTCCTGATTTTTAAGAAGAACATCGGTAATCTCGCTGTCACCATCTATCTCGATATATATTTTTTGGACTATATCAAAATCGCTCTTACGGCGTAAGCCCTGTACCTTTGACACAAACTCTCTACGGTAGTACTCCTCAATCAACGTCGGAGTTATCGTTGTATCTAAAACTATTGTTAGGTGATCAACACTTGATCCGGCATAACCTTGTGTCTCACTTGTTGTAATTAAAAGATCATCGCGAGTAAATTCCACCTCGGTGTCCTTAATGGTTGCCTTATGGGTTTCGCCGGCGTTGATGCAGGCTACAAGTTCCTGCTTATTACAATTTTCAAGATACGCCTTTATATCACCGATAAGCTTGCCATGTTTTGGTCCAAGTGTACGTAGCTGTGGCTTTATATTGTAGGATAGGAATTGGTCTATATCGTTATTCTCGATAATCTCTTTAATATTCAGCTCGTCACGGATAATATCCTTAAACTCCTCCGCCAGCGGTTCGCTTTTGGTGTTATCCTTGATATACATGCGTTGTAACGGCTGGCGAATTTTCAGGTTGTTTAGTGTACGGGTGCTTCTTCCTAATTCACAAAACGCATAGGTATCCTGCATATTAGTCTCGATGTAATCGTTATAAAAATCACTGTCAGCAACCGGATATGCACAAAGATGAACGCTTTGCGGTAAATTCTCGTCAAAGGCTCTCTCTAAGTTTTGATAAATATCCTCACTGATAAAAGGTGTAAAAGGTGCACATATCTTGCTTAGTGCACTTAGAACCGTGTAGAGGGTACCGAGTGCAGCCTCTTTATCGGCAGTCACACCCTCCGCCCAGAAACGCTTTCTGCTGCGGCGTATATACCAGTTTGATAGGGTATCTACAAACTCAGCAATTTCACGGGCAGCTTCTGTTGCCATATATTCCGAGACTTGCTTTTTAACTGATGCTATAAGCTTGTTAAGTTTAGCCAGTATAAACCTATCCATAGTGGTTAGCTCAAGTGATTTAATGTCCTTACCGGCACCTGTATATCTATCGATATTTGCATATAGTACAAAGAAAGAGTAGCAACTATACAGGGTGTTCATAAACTTACGCTGTACATCTATTAATAGCCCCTCACTAAAGATAACATCATTATATGGTTGAGAGTTTGTATAAAACATAAAGCGCACGGTATCGCCACCGTATTTACGGATAAACTCCATCGGGTCGGCATAGTTGCCCTTGCTTTTGGACATCTTAAAGCCTTTATCGTCACATATCATGCCATTTGCAAGACAGTTTTTCATTGGTGCTTTACCAAACATTCCTATGTTAATTGCCTCTAAGCTGTAGAACCAACCACGTGTCTGGTCATATCCCTCAAAGATAAAGTCAGCAGGATATCTTTCTTCGAATATCTCTTTGTTTTCAAATGGGTAGTGATGCTGTGCAAAAGGCATAGCTCCACTATCGTACCATACGTCGATAACTTCGCTTGCACGTTTCATCATCTTTCCACACTCAGAGCACTTTATCTCGACTGCATCGATATAAGGTTTGTGAAGCTCGATCTCCTCACTACAGCCGGAAAGCTCAACAAGTTCGGCAATGCTTCCAACACTTTTGTAGTTTTTGCAGTCACATTCCCATACATTAAGTGGTGTACCCCAGTAACGGTCACGGCTTAGACACCAGTCAACATTATTCTTTAAGAAATTACCCATTCTTCCCTGTTTAAAGGATTTTGGAAACCAGTTTATCTTTTCGTTTTCCTCAATAAGCTTGTCCTTAAACTTTGTTGTAGAAACAAACCATGAATCCCTTGCATAGTAGATAAGCGGTGTAGAACAACGCCAGCAATGCGGATAGGAGTGGGTAACTTTCTGCTTCTTAAATGCAAGCCCGCGCTGCGCTAAATTCTTGATAACATCTATATTTGCATCAAAGATATAACGTCCGGCAAACTCGCCTGCATCGTCGGTAAAGCAACCTGTTGCGGTTACCATCTGTAAAAAGCCCATTCCCCAGTTATGTGCAACCCTGTTATCATCCTCACCAAAGGCAGGTGCAATATGTACAATACCGGTACCATCCTCGGTAGTTACGTATCCATCACCTATAACCTCGTGATATTTACCTTTGTACCCCTGCATATAATCAAAGAACGGTGCATATTTATAGCCTTCCAACTCCTTACCGGAATAGCTTGCTATAATCTCAACCTCGCCATCCTTAAAGTTTTTGTAAACAAGTGCCTCCACTAAGATATATTTATCTCCATTTGCATCCTTAACCATTACATAGGTCTCTTCAGGATTAACACAGATAGCGACATTCGAAAGCAGTGTCCAAGGGGTAGTCGTCCATACTAAAAAGGATGCCGAAAGCTCCTCACAGTAGGCTTTCACTGTAAGTGTTGTGTCGGTTTTATCCTTATATCCCTGTGCAACCTCATGGCTGGACAGGGCTGTTTGGCAGCTTGGGCAAGATGGTAAAACTTTATGCCCTTTGTACAATAGCCCTTTTTTATCAAACTCGTTAAGTGACCACCAAACACTTTCTATATATTTATTATCATATGGGTTGTAGCAGTCATCGTCAAGGTTAAGTGAGTAACCTACCGCGTTACTAAATTCTTTCCAGCGATCGATACACAGCCATACATTCTTTTTACATTCCTCGACAAAGTTTTCTACACCAAACTCCTCGATTTCTTGCTTGCCGGAGATATTAAGCGATTTTTCTACCGCAATTTCAACCGGTAGTCCGTGGGTATCCCAACCGCCTTTACGGGGTACAAAATAGCCGTTCATGCCGGCAAATCGAGTATAAACATCCTTCAGCGCACGGGTTAACACATGTCCTGCATGTGGTTCACCGTTTGCGGTGGGTGGCCCCTCATAAAAGGAAAAGATCTTATCGCTTTCACTGTTAAGCTTTAAAACTTCCTGCTTTATATCATTTTTTAACCAAAAATCAAGGATATCTTTTTCAAGCTCGGGATAGTTAGGAGTTGCCGGGATCTTTTTGTACATGATTTCCTCCAGAGATAATACTGTTTAGGCTGTTAACGGCTATAATTATACCAGTTTAAGGCTGCGATGTCAAACCGCCGTTCGGCATGCCTTTACATATTGACAAAAAGGTGCAAAAATGATAAAATTACAGATGTATTCACTCACCCAACGGGTGTTTTTTTATCGAAGGAGCCGAAAGTGCAGGAATTTGAAAAAAGATATGACGGTCTTGCTGTTGAAAAGGATATGCAGCAGTACTGGGCCGACAACAAAATTTATGACTTTAAAAAGGATGATAGCAAGCCTATCTATTCGATTGATACACCACCGCCTACGGTTAGCGGCAGCCTACACATAGGTCATATATTCAGCTATACACAGGCCGAGATGATTGCCCGTTATCGCAGAATGACCGGCCATAATGTATTCTATCCATTCGGCTTTGATGATAATGGACTACCGTCCGAGCGTTTGGTCGAGAAGGAAACCGGTATAAAGGCACGCAATATGTCACGCAGTGATTTTGCCAAAACATGTATCGAGGTAACCGGCAAATACGAGCAGGAGTTTTTTGAACTTTGGAGCTCGCTCGGTTTTTCCTGCGACTGGAATTTACAATACTCCACCGTTAGCGATAATACACAAAGAATTTCACAAAAATCGTTTTTAGAGCTTGCAAAAAAAGGACATGCCTATATTAAGGAATCCCCTGTACTTTGGTGTACCGAGTGTCAAACATCGATAGCACAGGCAGAGCTTGACTCTAAAGAGTGTGATTCGCAGTTTCATCACCTTGTTTTCGAGATAGAGGGAACCCCACTTATTATTGCAACAACAAGGCCGGAACTACTTTACTCTGTCGTGTGTATTTTCGTTAATCCTGATGATGATCGCTATAAATCCTTAATCGGAAAGATGGTAAAGGTACCACTTTACGACTTTGAGGTGCCGATGATGGCAGACGAAAAGGTATCTATAGAGAAGGGCACCGGCGCCGTTATGTGCGCTACCTTTGGTGATTCTACCGACGCTGAGTGGGTAGAGCAGTATAATTTAGAGTATAAAAAGTCCCTACTTCCTTATGGTAAGTTAGCCGACGAGGTACCGTTTGTCGGTGGCCTTAGAACAGTGGCCGCAAGAAAAGAGATAGTTAAACTTCTGACCGAAAAAGGTCTGGTTATAAAGTCCGATAACATTTCCCACGCTGTCTCTATACATGAGCGTTGTGGCACCGAGGTAGAGATTCTTCCGTCACGCCAATGGTATATAGATGTATTAAGTAAAAAGCAGGAGCTTTTAGATGCAGGCGACAGGATTAACTGGTATCCTGCACACATGAAGGCAAGATACACATCCTGGGTAGAGAATCTAAAATGGGACTGGTGTATATCAAGGCAACGATATTTCGGTGTTCCGTTCCCTGTATGGTATTGTGAGAGCTGTAACAAGCCGGTGTTTGCCGAAGAAAAGGATCTTCCGGTAAATCCACTTGAGTTTGAATATAAGGGTTGCTGTGAGTGTGGCTGTGAAACCTTCGTTCCGGAAACTGCAGTTTTTGACACCTGGGCTACATCCAGTGTTACACCTCAAATCAACGAGGATACTGCTAAAAAGTATGGTCTTGATAACTCGTTTATCCCTATGTCGATGAGGACTCAGGCCCACGAGATAATAAGAACCTGGGCTTTTTATACAATTGTAAAAAGCCTATATCATACCGGTGATATCCCGTGGAAAGATGCAATGATTTGCGGTTTCGTGCTTGCAAAACCCGGTGAAAAAATTAGTAAATCAAAGCAAAATTCACAGCTATCCCCTGCCGAGTTGATTAAACAAAATTCAGCAGATGCTATAAGATATTGGGCGGCTAACGCACGACTTGGAACCGACACATATTTTGACACTAAGGATATGCAGGATAATTCTCGCCGTTTTATAACAAAGCTGTGGAATTCATCAAAGTTTGTATTCTCCCACCTTACCGACTATAATCCGGCTAACAAGGTAGAGGATATGTTGCCTATTGATCGCTGGATTATTGAGCGTACAAACGAGGCTGTTATATCAACCAAGGCATTATTAGAAGAATATGAGGTAGGCCTTGCAAGAAAGGTAATCGACGATCTTTTCTGGAAAGATCTATGTGATAACTATATCGAGATTGTAAAGGAACGTTTATATAAGCCGGAAATTCATGGCGAGCAGGAACGCAGGTCGGCTCAACAGGCTATTTATTACTGCCTGTTTAATATCCTAAAAATGTATGCCGTCTATGTACCGCATGAAACTGAATATATCTACCTAAAAGGATTTAAGGATTTTGAGGGCATTGTCTCAATCCACAATACCGAATGGGCAAATCCAACATCGGTCGATTCCGAAATACTCGAGTTTGGTGATATCGTTATTAAGGCGGTTGCCGAGGTGCGCAAATACAAATCTGAGAATAATCTTTCGATGAAAACCGAGGTGGACGAGGCTGTAATTAGATATACCGCTTCACATACACAGAGACTAAAGCTAACCGAAAAAGACATTATCGCATGTACACATGCAAAAGCGATAAAGTATGAAATAGCCGAGTAGTTTCGTTATTTATTTAGATGGTGTGACCACAGATGTGGTTGCACCATTTTCCGTATTGCAATGTTGTAAAATTCGTGGTATTATATTTCGTATATGAAGAATTTTTTGAAAGGTAGAGTAATTTTGAAAAAAATAATACTTATCCCCGACTCATTCAAGGGGACTATGTCATCTGTAGAGGTTTGTGACATTCTCAAAAACAGTATTGCAAAGTTTTCATCTGCAAAGGTTATAAGCGTTCCTGTTGCCGACGGTGGCGAGGGTAGTGTAGATGCGTTTTTAGCGGCATTACCAGGGGAAAAACGTGTTGTAACGGTTAAAGGTCCTTTCTTTGAAGATATGCAAGGTTTTTATGGTGTTATACACGAGGGTAAAACAGCGGTTATAGAGATGGCTGCCTGTGCAGGACTTCCGCTTGTTGAGGATAAAAAAGACCCCTGTAAAACAACCACCTATGGTGTAGGGCAGCTAATAATACATGCTGTAGAAAATGGTTGTGAAAATGTAATTGTAGGTCTTGGCGGAAGCAGTACCAACGATGGTGGTGCCGGTTGTGCAGCAGCAGTAGGTGTTAAGTTCACAAATGCTAATGGTGAAGAGTTTGTTCCTGTTGGCGGTACACTAAAAGATATTGCAAAGATAGATGTCTCCGGATTATCAGAGCTTGTAAAAAAGGCTAATATAACCGTAATGTGTGACATAGATAACCCCCTGTATGGTGAAACCGGTGCAGCATATATATTTGCACCGCAAAAAGGTGCCGATGATGAAATGGTAAAATTCCTTGATAGCAACCTTATACATTTTGCTGAGGTAATTAATAAAGATTTAGGCATTGATGTAACAACTATTCCCGGTGGTGGTGCTGCAGGTGGAATGGGTGCCGGACTAAACTCATTGCTTGGTGGTAAGCTAAACATGGGTATCGACACCGTTCTTGATACGGTAGGTTTTGATGACCTACTTGGTGATGCCGACCTTGTAATAAGCGGCGAGGGCAGAATAGACGGCCAGAGTGCGAGAGGCAAGGTTGTTGCCGGTATTGCAAAAAGAACATCGGCCCAAAATGTTCCGACTATCGCAATAGTAGGTGATGTTGGCGTAGGTTCAGAGCAGCTGTATGATATGGGTTTAACTGCAATATTTAGTATTAATCGGGTTGCAGTGCTTTACCCCGAAGCAAAAAAACGTGCAAAGCAGGATTTAGCCTCGGTTATAGAGGATATATTCAGGTTATTAAAGGCTTTTAAGGTTAACTAACAATTAAAAAGTAAGTGTATATGCAGATAAGACGATTTTGTGAAACCGACGCAGATGGTGTTTCACGGTTAATAGGCAGAAACTTTATCGAGATAAACAGCAAGGATTATCCTTTATCCGAAATGCGGGAGCTTGCAAAGCTGTACGATAAGAATAAAGTAATAAGCCTTGCTACATCCGCAAATATGTATGTTGTTCTTGATAATGATACTGTTGTAGGAACCGGCTCCATCGGTAGCCTTATGGGTAATAAAAAACAGTGTATTTTATTGGCAATATATGTTCTGCCGGAATATCACGCCAAAGGTATCGGCAAAAAAATTATGCATACATTAGAGCAGGACAAGCTGTTTTTAAATGCAGAGCGAATTGAGGTTCATGCATCGATAACAGCTTGTTTGTTTTACCAAAAATATGGTTATACCTACAAAAACGGAAAAAAGGAATTAGATGATAGTGGCCTTTATAGGTTAGAAAAATTTCGCGAGATTGGAGAAGATCATGGATATCTTTAAACAACTTCAAAATCCAAGCATTTACAAGATTAATAGGCTAGATGCACATTCGGATCATAAGTTTTATTCTGATGAACAGAGCATGAATAATAATATATCTACCCTGCACCATTCTTTAAACGGTAGCTGGCTTGTATGTTACAGCCCACGAATAAAAGATAGGCCGAAGGATTTTTATAAAAATGACTATGAGCTAAATGGCTTTTGTGATATTGTTGTTCCGGGTCATGCCGAGCTACAGGGTCTTGGAGCTATACAGTATGTAAACACACAGTATCCGTGGGACGGTAAATCCGATATTCTTCCTCCGGAAATTGACCAAGAGGACAGCCCGGTATTATCCTACGTTAGGTTTTTTGATCTACCCCAGGAGTTTATCGACAAAACTGTTTGTATAAATTTTTGTGGTGTTGAACAGGCTTTCTCGCTATATCTTAATGGTGAGTTTGTGGGTTATTCACAGGACACGTTCACACCATCACATTTTGATTTAACCCCATATTTAAAGGCTACGGATAATCGCCTTTGTGTAGAGGTGTATAAACGTAGCTGCTTTGGTTGGATAGAAGATCAGGATTTTTTCCGTTTTAGCGGAATTTTTCGTGATGTGGTGCTGTACGCAAAGCCCCATGTGCATATCGAGGACCTGTTTGTTATCCCCACTGTTGATGAAACATTGCAAAAGGGTAGCTTGACTATTAAGCTAAAGATCTCCGGCACGCAAAATGCAGATGTTCAGATATCACTCGACGATCCTACTGGACATCAGATCTATAACGAAAAACCTGAATTTGTGTATACAGTAAACAAAACCTATGAGACGGCAGAAAATGACGATAACTATTTTGTGTCCCCTACTATAGATATCAGCAATATAAAGCTTTGGGATAAGTTTTGTCCAAACCTTTATAAATTGATACTCACAGTTTATGACGATAAAGGCTGTATCGCTGAGTATGTTAAACAGGACATAGGTTTTAGAAGATTTGAAAAAAAGGGTAATGTGCTTTACCTAAATGGCAAAAAACTTATGATTAACGGTGTTAATCGCCATGAGTGGAACGCTACAAAAGGACGTGCCATAACTATTGACGATATGTATGCCGATATAGAGATATTCAAACGAAATAATATTGACAGTGTGCGTACAAGCCACTATCCAAACAATAGCCTTTGGTATGAACTGTGCGACCATAACGGAATTACCGTAATGGACGAGGTTAATATGGAGTCACATGGTACATGGCAAAAAAATAATGCAATACATATTACCACAAATGTACCAGGTAGCCTACCGGAATGGAGAGATGTAACGATAGATCGTGCAGTTTCCATGTTCGAGAGGGATAAAAATCATCCCAGTATTTTATTTTGGTCCTGTGCAAACGAGTCCTATGTGGGCGACAACCTCCTTGCTATGTCAAACTATTTTAGGCGTAAGGATCCTTCACGTGTAGTACACTACGAAGGTTGTTTTCACGATAAAAATTTTGAGGCAATAAGTGATGTAGAAAGCCATATGTATTCTCCACCCGAGCTGTGTGAAGAATATATGAATTTGGATGGGAAAAAACCATTTATGCTTTGTGAGTACATGCACAACATGGGGAACTCGCTTGGTGGATTTGAAACTTATATGAATCTATACAAGAAATACGATGGTTACCATGGTGGTTATATCTGGGACTATATAGATCAGGCTTTATATCACAATGTGGGTGGTGCATATGTTTTGGGATATGGCGGTGATTTTGGTGATAGACCTACCGACTATAATTTTTCTGGTAACGGAATTGTAGCTGCCGACCGAAAAGAAAAGCCTGCAATGCAGGAGGTAAAATATCGCTACTCCTCACCCGAACAGCGTGCTATACACGACAACCACAACAGCAATTACTGCTACAAAACGTCCTATAATACTACTTCTATAACCCCTGTTCGGCTTATAGAAGGCAATCTTCATTACGGTGTAAAAGGTGAAGGTTTTTCCATGCTGTTCTCCACCGTTAAAGGGGGGCCAGTATCTATAAACTATGCCGGCACCGAATGGTT
>CAYJKW010000019.1:0-10470 GCA_964370765.1 uncultured Oscillospiraceae bacterium | reverse complement strand
AGCACCTACCGAAAATGATACTGCATGTGGCTTTACGAAGCAAAGTGGCTGTTGGTCATCATCTGATCGCTACAGCTCCCCTACCGATATGTCGGCCAAGTTAAAGGATGGAAATGCTGTAATCACCTACAGCTATGACACCCTACAGGGTAATAAAACAACTGTGTGTTATACTATTAACTCATCCGGACGCATAGCGGTAGAGCTTAAATTCTGTGGTATGCAGGGATTGCCGCAACTTCCACTATTTGGTCTACAGCTTGTAACGATAGAACCGATAGAGTCCTACAGCTATGTCGGTTACAGTGGTGAAACTTATCCTGACCGTTATAAGGGTGGAGTATATGGTGCTTACAATATATCTGTAGATGACCTAAAACCGCGATACCTTGTTCCTCAAGAGTACGGGTGTCACAGCTATAGCCGCTGTTTTACCCTACGAAACAAAGAGGGCAGTAGGCTACATTTTGAGGCAGATGATATGTTCCATTTCTCTGTTTTACCCTACAGCACAGCTCAACTTGAAGATGCATGGCATGACTACGAACTACCAAAGTCGGCGCACAGCTATGTAAGAATACTTGCGAAGATGAGGGGTGTGGGCGGTATTAACACATGGGGTGCAGATGTAGAGCCAGCCTACCACATAGGTGCAGAGGATGACATAGTTTTGAAGTTCTATATCAAGGGATAGTGTTTACACCAACAAAGAGACAAGGTGACTATGTGAATAGAAATCAACTGAATACGAAACTAAAAGCGTGCTGTAAAAAATACAGCACGCTTTTCACTATTTATCAAGCAAAATCAAATATCTAAATTTGTCGAGTATCTTGAAAATACATAACTTATTTTATACTGTAACCTGTAGTATTGTATGTTTGTAAAGGGTAGTCTAGAACAATACTACCTATTAATTCATTTGCTTACTTTCATATAGTATTATGTAATCCATCCCCGTTGACCTTTATGGCCACAACGATTCTTTACTGGTAGCCGTATTTAGGAACTGTCGGTTTTTATTGTTAATTACATTTACAGCTAATCGTAACTCTTTAGCTCGTCTTTAAGGTGTTGTAAAAACTGCTCCTCTATAACGTTAAGCGGCTCACCTAACCTTTTAACCCAGACAAGTTCGGTATGAGGTGCAACAATATTTTTAGGGCAGGCAATGCGAATAGTACGAATATCTTTGCTTTTAAAGGATCCAAGTGTCCATTTTGATGCAAACATAAGGCTATCGGTACGCAATAAAAAATACTCACACGCAGCTGTTGAGCTTAAAAATAACTTTGTTGACATTCCACCACTTTTAAAGTAAAGCTCTTGATTGATGTCATTTTTTGCATCCTGCTCCATATCTAAAAGTATGCGTGAGTAGTTGTTGGTCTCCTCAAGTGGAACGGTATCTTTGCCGTACAATGGTGAGTTTGGGCCTACACATGCATAGATTGGTGCACTATCAATAACATTAATATCCAACCTCTTTTTGTCGGTCGTCCATAAGAACGATCGGCTATCGTAATAGCTACGCACCAACAAACCAAGATCAACATCGGTACGTAGTATATGCTTTATTATCTCATCCCTATCGGTTTCTACCAGATTAAAGATAGTGTTTCGATCTTGATTATCATGGTATGTCTTATATAAAGTCCGATAAATAAAATCAAACTGTTGTGTAGCAATGAAAAAACGATCGACACAGCTTTCGCTCGTATTAAAACTATTCTCCAAAGTCATGGCTGCAGAAACTACGCCTTTGGCATAAGGTAAGAATTTCTTGCCATCTATCGTCAGATCAATGCCCCTTGCCTTGCGTTCAAAAAGTTTAATATTATACTCATGTTCTAAGCTAATAATCTGCTTTGTTATATTAGGCTGGCTAATAAACAGCTCGTTTGCAGCTTTTGTGATAGAGCCGCATTCAACTATCTTAATAAAGTACTCAAGTTGTTTAAGTTGCATTTTCACCTCACTGTATATTTAAACAAAAGACAATACAACAATTTTGCATAACTGTCAATTATTCCATTTAGTTATTAATAATGTGCATAAAATATATATTTGTTATACAAAACAGCTTGTGATAAAATTAGGGCATGACAGAGGGATAATTGAAACAGGAGCTTTATATGGAAACTAATAAAGAAACAGTTGTTGAGCGTAGTCAAACTTATTACAAAGGTCGCGAAGCAACATTACGCAAACTAGCTTTCGGCTCGGGAGAGATAGTCTATAACCTGCCATGGATGTTAGTTAGTGCATACCTTTCGTTTTTTCTTACCGATATAGCCATTGTTCCGGCTGCAATTGTATCTGCATTATTTTTAGGAGTTAGGGTTTTTGATGCGGTTAACGATCCTTTAATTGGCGTCCTTGCCGATAGGACCCGCTCAAAAATGGGTCAGTTCCGCCCTTGGATGTTGGCCGGCTCTATCGTTTTACTGCCATCAGTTGTACTTCTTTTCTGGGCACACCCTGAATGGAGTGAATCGTCACGAATTATTTATGCCACTATATTTTACATACTTGCAGTTATTGGTGCAACAATGTGGAACATACCTTTTGGAGGGCTTAATGCATCCCTTACCCCATATCCAGATGAAAGGGCATCGTTCTCCAGCTACAGAATATGTATCTCTGCTATAGCATGTGCTAGTGTTTCTGTCTTATTTTTACCCATTGTAACACAGGTTAGCGAAAACAGTCAAGGTGGTATCGTTCTTGGTTATGTAGTAGGCGCAATGTTCGTGTGTGCTATTGCTGTTCCTTTTATCTTTACCAGTATACTGGGTACAAAAGAGGTTGTAAAACCACCAAAACAACAGAAGATGAGTTTTGGTAAAGTAATAAAAAACATTGTGCAAAATCCACCGCTATTAATCGTTATCTTTGGCTTTTTCATGTTTGGCTTTATGATGTACGGTCGCATGACAGTGGCATTATACTATTTTTCATATGTTTGGGAAAATCAAGGATTATTTGTAACATATAGTCTTTTTAATGGCATTGCATCAGGCGTAGTTGCATTTTTCAGCATACATCTTTTGAAGATATTTAAATCCAAACGAAACACAATTATAGTAGGATATGCGGGACTTGCCGCACTATCGATGGTCGTATTTTTCTTAAATCCGGCAAATTCCAGCCCAGTTATGCTTATGACACTTCTCATTATTTCGGGTGGTTTCCAAGGAATCGTTGCCGCACTTATCTATAGCATGATACCTGATACCGTTGAATATGGTCAATGGAAGTCAGGAATTAGGGTTGCAGGTGTAACATACTCCGGCACAACATTTATGCTTAAACTAGGTGGTGCTATCGCTCCATCCATACTTTTAGCATTGCTAACCATCTACGGCTACACCCCAAATGTTGCACAATCCGAGACCACACTTAATGTTATTAATATTATGATGAACATGGTTCCGGCGCTGCTGTCACTTTTTACACTTATAATTTTCCTATTTTACAAGCTGGACAACAATATGCATGCAAGAATTGTTTCCGACCTTGAAGCACGTGGCGACCATCTGGTAGAGCAGGTGGATTAAATATATACTTTTGATTTTAAGGAGGTTTCTATGAGCAATCAACAGGAGCGGATAAAAAGACTTAAGCTTAAATCCATACAAATCCGTAAGGATATTTGCATTACAACATCAAAGATAGGCTACAGCCATGTTGGTGGCGGTATGTC
Source organism: uncultured Oscillospiraceae bacterium (assembly GCA_964370765.1). GTDB lineage: Bacteria > Bacillota > Clostridia > Oscillospirales > Ruminococcaceae > CAYJBH01. The sequence continues at coordinate 6,764 of CAYJKW010000019.1, read as the reverse complement.
GATGAGCGATCTTACAACAGCACTTTATTATGATACGCTTAACTTTGATCCAAAAAAACCTCGTGACCCTGATAGAGATAGATTTGTACTTTCTAAAGGGCATTGCGGACATGTTCTATACAACATATTTGTAGACCTTGGCATGTATGAGAAGGAAGAGCTTTGGTACAGATACAACAAGGTTGGCGGAAGATTCGGAATGCACCCTAACTACCACTACCTAGAAGGTATTGATGTATCCACCGGTTCGTTAGGACAGGGGCTTTCACAGGCATTGGGAATTGCCTTATCTGCCCGTATGGACAAGAAAAACTACCGTGTATTTTGTATGGTAGGTGATGGCGAACTACAGGAAGGAAGCAACTGGGAAGCAATAATGAGTGCCGCCCACTATCAAATGGGCAACCTTATTATGATAGTAGATGCCAACAAGGCACAGGCAGTACACTGGACTCACAACATCATGAATGTTGAGCCACTTGATAAAAAGCTAGATGCTTTTGGATGGGATGTGTGTAGAATAGATGGTCATGACATGGGTGAGATAATAGAAACATTTGACTCTCTACCACCGTCAGATAGCCAGATAAGGCGCAAACCCATTGCAATCATTGCAGATACAGTTAAAGGATACTCATTACCGGGTATTGAAGGAACCCCTATGTGCCATATCCGTCCAATACCGGCAGAAAAGCTGGCTGAGATTATTACACATCTTGACAGCTTGACAGAACAGGTTGAGAAAGGAGAATAACATGTCTAAAAGGATAACTTTTGAGGGTGAATTAGAGCTGGGACATTTGGGAATGTTACAGGCGGCATCAGCTCGTGAACTATACGTAGAAGAACTACACTCATTGGCAGCAGAGGATGAGAGAATAGTCTTTGTCTCGGCTGACGGAGGCTATGCCGGTAAGGAAAATGAGTTTCGTGAAAAATATAAGGACAGATTAATTACTGTAGGTATTGCGGAACAAAATCAGGTTGGTGTTGCTGCCGGAATGGCATTAAATGGCAAAATACCATATATTTCCGGATTTGGGCCATTCCTTGCACTACGCACATTGGATCAGGTACATACGAATATGTGCTATCAAAACCTACCGGTTAGGATTGTAAACACCCATAGTGGTTTAACCTCGGCAAGTGGACCGACACACTATAACATAATGGATATTGCAATAATGCGCACATTACCTAACATGACATTTGTTATACCCAGTGATGCAAACCAGTGTTGTAAACTAATTAGGGCTAGCGTTAACTATCCGGGACCTATGTGTATAAGAATCGCGAGAGGCGCAGAACCTTTGGTCTATACCGAGGATTATGATTATGAGATAGGTAAAGCAGTCACCGCTAAAGATGGTACAGATATAACAGTTATCGGATGCGGCTGTACCGTAGCTTTCGCTGTTTCTGCTGCTAATGCTTTGGAAAAAGAGGGTATCAGTGTTAGGGTACTTGATATGCATACCATACGCCCATTAGATAAGGAAGCAATAAGAAAAGCTGTTGCCGAAACAGGCAAAATTATCACGGCGGAGGATCACTTTATTACAAATGGACTAGGTAGCGCAGTAGCAGATGTTATTGCAGATGAAGGGCTACAGGTTAAATTTAAACGATTAGGAATCCCGGATCACGAATTCCCACCATTAGGTGACAGCTACGAACTATATGCACATCTTGGCTTTGACCCAGAGGGAATTAAAAAGACAATTAAAGAAATGGTATAATAGGAGAGGAACGATGAACGATAACCCTAACAAAGGTGTGGGCGAGAGAAGAGCATTTATGCTTGCCATAGGTTTTATGGCGTTCCATACCATAATGTCACTTTTCAGAGGACAGCTTGGTTTTATGATTCCCCCGCTGATGACAACTATTGTCGAGGATTTAGGTATTACACTGGCACAGGGCGGACTTTTGCAAACAACCGCCACGGTAGTTATGGGCGTTGGTATGGTTTTTGGTAGTATCCTGATTGATAAGATCGGCACAAGCAAAACCATGACACTTGCGCTTGTATCAATGGCAGTTTCCGGTGCTTTAGGTTTTTTTGCTACAAGCTACACTATGTTATTGGTAGCAAGAATATTTATGGGATTGTGTAACGCGCTTAGCTATCCGGCAGCACTTAGCATCATTGCAGAGCGTTTCCTACAGCAAAAGCAAAGGGGCATGGCAATGAGTGTTGTGCAGGCCACAAACTCCCTTTCTACTACACTTGCATTTGCATTAACTGTACCTATTACCATGGCTATGGGCGGTTGGAATAATGTAATGCTACTTTGGGGAATTGTAGGTATTGGTCTTGCAGTTGTATTTACAGTTGCCGATATCTCACCAAGCAAATTCTTCGCACAGCGTAATGCTGAAATTGCTATGCAAAACACCGCAGCTACTACTGCTGAATCCACAGGCAAAAAGGATCCGATTGGTGCAAGCTTACTAGCAGCATTAAAACACCGTCCTGTAATTTCCGGTGTTATATCATTTACCGGTGCAACCTGGCTATATATGATTTTTAATATCTATCTACCCACCATCTTACAGACAGTTCATGGCATGTCACCTGCCGATGCAGGTAGTACAACTAGCCTAATTAACTTTGCCGGAATAATATCCTGCCTTATCTGTGGATTGTTCCTTGGTAAAATTAAAAACTTTAAACCCTTTATTTTAATATTAATGCTACTTTTACCGATATGTGGTGTTGCTGCAATGTTTGTCCAACCCGGCCTACTGCTTAACCTTTGCATGATGGGTATCGGCATATCATTCTTCTGCTATGTTCCTGTAATTAACACCGCTGTTGTTGTATCTCCTGGAATGACCCCTAAAATTTTTGCTGCAGCTAATGCACTTTGGACACTTCTTGGTAACGTTCTTACAATGCTTATTCCAATCTGGTTCGACGGGCTACAACAGTCTTATGGCATGACAAACGCTGTGTTGATCCTTTGCTTAGGCGGTGTATTATCAATCATTGGTGCACTGATGTTCCCAGGTTCTAAGAAAGCCAAATCGTAAATTGTTTGTTTGACTATTATAAAAATACAAATCAAAGAGGTGAATTATGGCTGAGTATTATGACATATATCCAAAAGACAGATGGCGTGAACCCGATTATAAGTTAATCGACAAATTTTCACTTAAAGGCAAAAGTGGTTTTGTAACTGGTGGTGCCGGTGGCATTGGGCGCAATACTGCCGCTGCATGGGCAGAGGCAGGTGCAAATGTCTGCTTAGTAGATATACCGGTAGCAGAGGAACGGATGCAACAACTTTGCAAAGAACTATCTGAGCGTTATGACGTTAAGGTGTGCTATGCTTGTTGCGATGTATCGGACGAAAAACAGGTAGAAGCATTAAAGGACGAATTAATCGAAAAGCTTGGTACTGTTGATATTGCACATATAAACGCAGGTGTCTGCCTGCCGGGTGATACTAGTGATGTGTCGGTATCTAACTGGAAGAAAACAATAGATATAAACCTAACCGGTGCACATCTAACTGCACAGGTAGCCCAGCAGATAATGAGAGAGCATGAGCATGGTGGTTCAATTATATTTACTTCATCATTATCCGGCTACAACGCAAACTTCATAGCGGGGGGACCAACACCGGTTTGTAGCTATGGCGCAACAAAGGCTGCAGTTTCTCAGCTTGCAAGATACATGGGCGCAGACCTTGCAAAATATGGCATTCGATGCAATTCGGTATCCCCTGGATATGTCTGGTCAGGAATACATGAGGGAGTTATGAGTAAGACCGGTCACGATATGTTACTTGAAGTGGTTCCAATCAAACGTTTTGGTCGTAACGACGAGCTACAGGGGGCAATACTGTTCCTCTCCAGCGATGCATCATCCTATGTTACCGGTATCAACATTCCGGTAGACGGTGGATACTCTATTTTCTAGTTATCCCTTTCAATTAAGTATTCAACCCTTTAAAAAAGACGCCGCGCCTTATAAATAAGGCCGGTGTCTTTTTTGGGATTTAACGGAAAAGACTAAAGCCGAGTAATAAGTTGTACTGACCAGCTCTATTTAGTTATATTGCACGGTTGTAATTACCTTGCAATACTTGTATAATGAAGTTATAAAAATCTACAAACACCACCAAAGTTTTAATAGTTGAGTTTTATGCAAAATCTTGTCTTTAAGAATTAAATAAATGCTTGAAAGGGATTAGCATTATGGCAAAAAAGTCAACACAAAAAACCATGCTTGGCATTATGTTTTTTGCCGGCTTGCTTACTGTTGCTTTAATGCTAGATAATTTATTTTTACCGCTACCTTCTCATGTTGCGTTTTTAAACCCCTTTAAGTTTGCCATTTCAGTCTGTATTTACATAGGGCTTTATTCATATTGGACAATCAGTATTTACAGAAGGATAATGCAACGCCATGTGCGCAACTATCTAATACTTATCGGGATAAATATAAATATTTGGATAACAATTCGCGCAATAAAATGGACAGCGTTTGAATTTGTAGTTTTTGAAGATAGAATATTATGGTATATGTACTATATACCGATGATTATGCTTAGTGTATTATTCTTATTTATATCACTTTATGTAGGAGAAAGCGAAGAATATCTACCCGATAAAAAATGGAACCTGCTTTATATACCTGCACTGTTGATAATTGTAGCTGTCCTTACTAATGACATACATGGTCTTGCTTTTACTATTGATACTACGCTTCATGCTTTCGGACGGGATTACAGTCATGGACCTGTGTATTTTCTTGCACTTTTCTTTATACTTAGCATGGTGCTTGTCTCCTCTTTCATAATTTTACACAAATTCAGCTTTTCAAAAAATGTGAAAAAAAAGGCTTTATTACCTACCTTAGTAATAGTGATGTGCCTTATTTACAGTGTATTATACATTATTAAGCCAAATTATGGCATAGGACATATTCTTGACTTAACTGTTTTTGGCTGTACTATGGCGATTGCACTGCTCGAGTCGTTTATACGAACAGGGCTTATTCATTCGAACATGGGGCATAGTGATTGCTTCGCAATGGCAAACATAAGGGCACAAATTTTAAACACTGAGGGTACAGTTGTTTATATCTCCGAGAATGCATCACCAATTACGAACGCTGATTTTAAAATGTTAATAAAACACCGTACCGCTTCGTTTAATTCGTCCACACTCTCGCATATAATGCCTATTAGGGGCGGGTATGTCGCCTGGAACAGTGATGTTTCACAAATTAAACATTTGATAAAAAAACTAAAAACATTAAACAGTAAACTATATAAAGAAGTAGCTCTGTTAACCCTTGAAAACGAGCAAAAAAGCGAGAAGGCAAGACTGCAAAAGCTGAATGATCTACACAACATTATGCTAAAAGAGGTTTTGCCTTTAAGTGAAAAAATAAAATATGAAATAGAGCTTAGCGGCAAAACCGACACAGATGATTTTAAACGCTTGCTTTTTGAAACAAGTATGACATCAATATATATAAAACGAAAAGTAAACTTAATTTTAACACAGCAAACCGAAAAATGGATATATGCCGATGACATGCGCTACTGTTTTTTAGAGTCATTCCAACTGCTAAAATTTTATGATAAAGTCTGTGCAATAAATATAATAAACACCGGAAACATTAGCCTTGGTGCGGCAATGGCTAGCTTTGACTTGTACCAAAACGTTATAGAAAGAACAAACTATAACTTTGACGCAATTTATGTTACTTACAATTTTGACGAGGATAACATGATGTTTGCTTTGCAAATTTCGGGAGATATAAATCTTTGTTATAACGACATAACACCTGATATAATTGACAATAAAAAAGGCGTACTTAAACTTTTAGATGAAACCGACAGCTATTATATTTCACTGGTCATGCCAAAACAATAGCATCTGCACTTAACCCATACTTTGCAAAACTCATTAATAAAAAGCGAAGGGAGATGATCAGCATTGACATTTTTATCTTTAAGTGAAGCATCTAAAGCGTATATAATAGTACTTTCGGTATTTAGCTTTATATTATTGCTAATAGCTATAATTACATATTTAGATCAAAGAAACAAAAATTTTCGTGTTGTACTGCTAGCTTTTTGCCTTATTATAAGTACTTTGGAGTTTTCATTGCTTTTACAGTTAAACAGAGTAGGCAGGGCAAAATATGATTTTTCTATGACACCCACATATGCCTTGTTTAACAATATACCGTATTTATTACATATATCTATAAGCTTGATTTTTGTGTTTTTTGCAATATTGTCGATTTACAGATTATATAAAAACAGCAAAAATAAAATCAATTCTTTTTCTGTAAAAGAAGCGCTTGAAAATTTGCCCACAGGAATTGCATTTGTGAACAGCGATCAAGCACTGCTTTTATCAAATCACATTATGCACAATTTGTGTAAGGAAATCACAGGTAAAGCGTTTCAAGATGCGGAGGTTTTCTGGCAGGATTTAACATCTTTGCAGGGTGAGGATAACTGTGTTATAAAAAAAAGTGAGCCTGCTTTTGTTTTACCAAATGGAAATGTTTGGCAATTCTCAAAAACCCTGTGCAAATATAATGGCAATGAATATTACGAATTTAAAGCAACCGATATTACCGAGCTATACAACTTAAGCGAACACACACGTAATGTGAATGAAAAGCTATCACAACAACAAAGCAGACTAAAAGAACTTACCGATATTATTGCTGAAAATGCAGAAAATCAAGTTGCGGTTAATATGAAAATTAACTTTCACGACAATTTTGG
>CAYJKW010000018.1:29119-33969 GCA_964370765.1 uncultured Oscillospiraceae bacterium | reverse complement strand
GGTTGTTATGAGATGTGTTGATATGGTATAATTAGCTCTAAACCAAATATAAATTAGTTAGTATTTTAAAGTAAAATTAAAGTTTAAATAATATAATAATAGATAACTATAGCTTATTGATTGGTTGTTTTAAACTACAGGAGAGAGTGATGCGTGTTTTATTGTGTGAGGATGATAGGAAGATATCAAAGGCATTGGTGAAAATTTTTGAGTTTCACAACTATTCTGTAGATGCTGTTTACGATGGTGAGGATGCTATTGCTTACATTGAGTCGTTGGATTATGATGTAGTAATTTTAGATATTATGATGCCCAAAATGGATGGGGTTTCAGTGTTAAAGCATGTAAGGGGAATGGGCGTTACGGTTCCTATTCTTATGCTTACTGCAAAAGCTACTATCGACGATAAGGTAACGGGACTTGACTTTGGTGCTAACGATTATTTGACAAAGCCTTTTGATGCAAAGGAACTTATGGCGCGCATACGAGCCATAACAAGAAAATCCACCGACAGCACCTCTTTTAAACTCAGATATGGCAATGTAAGCTTGAATTGCAAAACATTTGTATTGTCGACAGACAAAGCCTTTTTTAAGCTTGCAGGTAAAGAGTTTCAGATGATGGAAATGCTTATGAAAAATGAAAGGATAGTTATACCGACAGAGCAATTTTTGGAGAAGATATGGGGACTTGATAGCGATGTAGAGATAAATATTGTGTGGGTTTATATATCATATCTTAGAAAGAAGTTAACATTATTAGATGCTGATATTAAAATATCAGCCATACGCAACACAGGATATTCGCTGGAGAAAAAAAGTGATTAAAAAACTTCAAAAAAAGTTCATACTGCTTACAACTGTAATATCGTTTATTGTACTGTTTGTTATAGCGGTTTTAATTAACGTTGCGAACTATATCTCTATAATGAACAATTCGGATTCTTTGTTAGAGATGTTAATTGAGAGCGACCTAAAGCTAGTGGAAAACTCTCACCCGCCCGATAGATTTCCGAGAGAGATAGCCTTTACTACTAGGTTTTTTGTTTTGCGCTCCGATGAAGGTGGCGATATAAACTATGTCGACACTAAAAATATAGGTAGTGTTTCCGTTGAAGATGCAATAGTGTATGCAGAAGCTATTGATAATAAGGGGGCGACTAACGGAATTGTAGATAATTTTAGATTTATAAAAACAGAAACGTCGTATGGGTATACCTACATTTTCCTTGACATAGAGGCGGATATGATAGGGTTTAAACAATATCTGCTGTTCTCGGTTTTGATTATGTCGGGTGCAATTGTTTTTATATTTATTTTATCCTGTTTGTTTTCAAAATGGGCAGTAAATCCGATTACAAAAGTTTATGACAAACAAAAAAGATTTATCACCGATGTAAACCATGAATTTAAAACACCGCTATCTATAATCAGATCAAACTGCGATATTGTCGAGATATATCATGGTGAAGATGAATGGATTGATGGTATTAAAATGCAAATTGATAAGCTTAACCTCCTTGTGGAAAATTTAACCACCCTTGCCAAACTTGATGAAATGAAAGAAGTTAATATTAAAACGGATTTTTCGTTAGATGAGGCACTGGGCGAAACAATTGACGAGTTTTCACCAGCGTTCCAACAAAAAAAATTAGATATACAAAAAAGCATCACTAACAATATATCGGTGTCGGCATCTGAATGTGACATAAGAAAGTTATTTGCTATCCTTATAGAAAATGCAATAAAGTACTCGCCTGAAAAAGGCATTGTTTCAATCGACCTACTGCAAAAAGGCAATAAACGGATTTTTTCAATAAAAAACAATTGTGAAAATGTAACTGTAGGAAAGCATGGCAACTGGTTTGATAGATTTTATCGTGAGGATGAAGCAAGGAATGATGAAACATCAGGGTTTGGTATCGGTTTGTCCATTGCAAAATCTATCTGCGAGAGTAATGGGGCAAAGATTTCAGCCGAGAGCAAAAAATGCAAAGAGATAGAAATAACGATCATTTTTTAAAAAGATAAATCATTTTAAGTTAAGATTAAAGTTCCCGTTGTATAATAAAAACACGAAATATACTTAGATTACGAGGTGACAATGGCTATTCAAACAATTTTTAAACGATACGAATTAAAATATAGACTTACAAAACAGCAATATAACCTGCTTTGCCGACGTATGAAAGAGCACATGGTGCTTGATAGCTATGGAAGACACAAGATATCAAACGTGTATTTTGATACCGAAAGCTTTAGCATAATAAGACACAGTATTGACAAGCCAAAATATAAAGAAAAGTTAAGGCTGCGAGTATATGGGCAACCGGGCGAAGACAAGGTGGGCTTTATTGAACTAAAGAAGAAGTATGATGGTGTGGTTTATAAAAGAAGAATACAAGCTAACCAGTCCGATGCAATGTCATATCTTTGTTGTGAAACTGAGTTGAATGACACCTCCCAGATAAAAAAGGAAGTTGACTATTTTAAAGGTTTATATAATAAATTGTCACCTAGCATCTATCTATCATATGAACGTGAGGCCTACTATTCACCGGACGATGAGAATTTCAGAATTACTTTTGACTTTAATATCAAGATGCGAGATGTAGAAATATCACCATACGAAAGTGATGATGATATCAAAATACTATCTGACGATGTTATTGTGCTTGAGGTGAAAACGGTTAAGGGATTACCGCGGTGGTTTGTTGATTACCTTGGAGAAAACGGTTTGTATAAAACCTCGTTTTCAAAGTATGGTACTGCGTACAACACATTCATTTTACCAAAATATTTAGAACGATTTAGAGGTGTGCCGGATGCTAAATAATATATTTTCGGGGATTTTTGATAATACAGCCGCATTGTCGATAACCTTGCCACAGTTTTTTGTATGTATGATATCGGGAATAGTTTTAGGTGTGTTTATGGCAAAAATTTACGCCTATAAAACAAGGTGTACAAAAGGTTTTGTAGCCACACTAGCGCTTTTACCACTTGCAGTAGCGATGGTGATTATTATGGTTAATGGAAACATTGGTGCCGGTGTTGCTGTGGCAGGTGCATTTAGCCTTGTACGCTTTCGCTCTGTTCCGGGCACGGCAAAGGAAATAGGTGCGATTTTTACCGCAATGTGTACCGGACTTACTATCGGAATGGGGTATATAGGATTTGCATTTTTGTTCTCGGTTATAGCATGTCTATTTGCACTTTTGCTTAATACAACCAACTTTGGAGAGCAAAAAAGCAACAGCAGAACACTGCATATAACTATTCCGGAGAATCTAAATTATTTTAATGTTTTTGATGACCTTTTTGAAAAATATACCGACAAGGTGAACTTGGTTACCTCTAAAACCACAAATATGGGAAGTATGTTTAAGATAAGCTATGAAATAGAGCTGAAAAGCAAGGCCGACGAAAAGGCTTTTATTGATGACCTCCGTACAAGAAATGGGAATCTAGAAATTATAATTACAAAACAGGAGCTTTTTGCAAATGTGCTTTAGCCCTGTAAAGGAGGCATGTATGGAAAGAGCTCAGGTCGTGATTATTCCTGCCTACAAACCATCATTGGAGCTGGTAAGCTTTATTAAGGAGTTGCAGAAGAATGGATTGAAAAAAATTGTAGTCATTAACGATGGCAGTGGAGATGACTACAAAAAAATATTTGATGATATAAAAAACACAGGGTGTTATCTCGTAGAACATGATATTAACAAAGGCAAAGGAATAGCACTTAAAACAGGGTTTAAATCGGCAGTTAAATTGTACGGTGAAGCAGTAAATTTCATTACCGCTGACGCAGATGGCCAACATCAAGTTTTTGATATCGTAAAGGTCGCCGAAGCGATGAGCTGTAACCCTAAAGCACTTATTCTTGGATCACGTGACTTTAAGACGAAAAACATACCGATAAAAAGCCTTGTCGGAAACAAAATTTCTGCGGTGTTGTTTAGGCTAAGCACCGGCGTGAAGTGTGATGACACCCAGACGGGGTTGCGAGGAATACCGTCAAACATGATAAAGTTTGCGCTAGGTATTGAGGGGTCGCGTTACGAGTATGAGTATAACTTTTTACAGGAGGCATCAGCCCTGTTTGCTATTGAAAGCGTACCGATAGCAACGGTATATATCAACAACAATTCATCGTCACACTTTAGATGTGTTCGCGATGCTGTGAGAATATATATAAGGTTAATTAAATTTATTGCAAGTTCTGCTGTTGGATCATTAATAGACATTCTATTTTTTTATCTATTTACAATAGTGTTACCATTTGGAATGTTTGGAAATATATCGATTGCTGCTATTTTAGCAAGAATGATATCGGGCATTGTAAATTTTCTGTTAAACAAGAAACTTGTATTTGGTTCTTCAGATAAAACATTAAAACAATCGCTAAAATATATTTTATTGTTTTTTGCGATAATGGCTACAAGCGCTGTTGGCACAGCCGGCCTATCATTGGTATTGCAAAGTCCGGTTATATCTAAAATTATAGTAGACGGGGGGCTGTTTTTATTCAGTTACAATATGCAAAAAAATTGGGTTTTTAAAAATAATGTATCACTACAATTCGCATCACGTGCGTGGAAAATATCCGCAACAGCATTTTTTGTTTTCTATATGGGGTTTGCACTGCTAAACCGTTTTGTAATTCCTCAAAATGTTGTCGCCCTTGAGAACAATACGACAGCGCAGGAACAAGCGGTGCCGCAATCAGGTGTAGCCACAGACACACCGCTAAGCAAGCCCACAGATCAAGCACAAGTGCCTACAGAAACCATCATAACACAAAATAGCTATAAAAGCGATGCTGTTGATATAACTATATCTACAATA
>CAYJKW010000018.1:0-29109 GCA_964370765.1 uncultured Oscillospiraceae bacterium | reverse complement strand
CGCGAATACGACACCGATATCTATATTGCAGAGGTGAAAATTGACGAAAGCTCCTTGCTGCAATCAGGACTTGCTTATGGGTCCTTTGGTAATAATCTAAAGCAGACAACCTCAGAAATTGCGCAGGCGAACGATGCTATTCTCGCAATAAATGGTGATTTTTATGGTTTTCGTGATACCGGCTATGTTATGCGTAACGGCCAGCTTTATAGAGAAATAGGGATGAGTGATGGCAACGAGGATTTAGTTGTTTTTGAAGATGGAAGTATGGATGTTATCGAGGAGACGGAAGTTACAGCAGCCAAGTTAGCAGAACTAGGGGCGCAGCAGATATACTCTTTTGGACCTGGGCTGATTAGTGATGGAAATATTATTGTAGATGAAAATAGTCAGGTCGATAGAGAAGACCCGAGTAACCCAAGAACAGCAATCGGAATGATTGCTCCAAACCACTACATTTTTTTGGTTGCTGATGGAAGAACGACACAGAGTGAAGGGCTATCACTCGAGGAGATAGCGATGGTGCTTAGCTCATATGGTTGTGTGGAGGGATATAATCTAGATGGTGGCGGTTCTGCAACAATGGTTTTTATGGGCGAGGTTATCAACAACCCTACCACAAACGGAAGAAGCTTTAAAGAGAGGAGTGTGAGTGACATTGTCTACATCGCAGAATAGACAGGCGGTTAGAACATTTTATCTATGCAAACGCGTTATACCATATGCCATAGTTACTATATTTTGCGCATTGATATCCCTTATATATTCACAGTTTTCGCATGGAGTCAGCTCGCCTCATATGACTTTTTTATTTGCATATCCACTGACGTTTGGGGTGGACACAGGTTTGGTTGCTATGTTATTTGTACGGCATGAACCGCAAAATTTTCTTGCAACTCATTTTTATCACACAGGTGTGGTTGCTCTTGTTTTAAGCTCAGTCTTACGAGGGGTTTTTGAGATAGCCGGAACATCTTCGATATACGAAGATATCATGTTAACAATTGGTATTGTTTTTATTATTTGTAGCATTATATGCTATTGTGCACGCAGGGTGTTTAAAAAAATTTAAGGTAGGAGAGCTTAGTAATGAAAGTATTAATAGTAACATTTTTAATAGCAGCTATGCTTGCATTATCTGCATGTGATGAAACGGTAACTATCGAAGCAGAAGGTGTTACAACATCCAGTCAACAGGATGCAGAACAGAGTAGTGATAGTAGTGGCACTACAGCTAACAATATAGCAGTGACACAGCTCAGCTATCCTTCCAACGATTTTATCGATGAATTTAGCGATGCAATATTTATGGAGGATCAGGAAGTTTTTATTACGCAAAGCGGCATATATGAGTTTAGCGGAAATTATTCTGAAATAGTGGTGAATGTCAACAAAGACACCGATGAAGGTGTGGTGTATCTAGTACTAAACAATGTAAACATAGAAACCGATACAGGCACACCAATAAATATTATAGAAGCAAAAGATGTTGCATTAGTGCTTATGGGTGAAAACACCGTAACGCAGGGTGCAGTTATAACCGATGATAGTGAGTTTCCGTCTGCTGCTGTGTATTCTTCTGCAGATACTGCAATAATCGGTGACGGTGCGCTTGTGGTAAACACCCTTTATCGGGATGGAATAAACAGCAGAGATGACCTTGTTATAGAGGGTGTCAACATCGCAGTAAGTTCTATCGAGGATGGAATACTTGGCAAAGACTTGCTTGCAATTAGCGATTCAACTATCATGATTGCGTGTGGAAAAGATGGCCTAAAGGCATCTAATGACGTTGATTTAGATAGAGGAAATATAATCATTACTGGCGGTAGTTATGACATAGTTGCACAGAATGATGCAATTAGTGCAGAACAAATTTTACAGATAGATGATGGCGTTTTTAAGCTGTATTCGGGCGGAGGTTATGTAGAAGTTTTAAACGAAATCACCATGGGTGAGGGCTCAGGAAATATAGTTCAACCAACCGATTTGTTAGAAGACAGCATGAAAGGTATTAAGGCTAACGACATTGTTATTGCTGCCGGTGAATTTATAATATCATCCTATGAGGATGCTATCCATGCAGATAATAGCCTTACAATAAACGCAGGAAGCATAACCATTAATTCCGGTGACGATGCTTTACATGCAGATTATAATTTAATAATAAACAGTGTTAATCTAATAGTGGAAAATGCATATGAGGGAATAGAGGGTTCAACTATAACAATTAACGGTGGGGATATTAATGTAAATGTGTTGGATGATGCAATTAATGCATCTGCAGACGATGGATATATAACCATCACCGGTGGTGTGATATATTTAAGGTGTCAGGGTGACGGCATAGATTCAAACGGTGACTTGACAATTGAGGGTGGTGATATTGTAATAGAAGCTAACTCAATATATTCTGGTGGCGATGGTGCACTTGATGTAACCGGAGTATATAGCATTTCGGGTGGTTCAATAACAGATGAAAACGGAAATTCAGTGGACGTTTTAACAACGGCGCAGGGTGGGAATCGTCCAGGTGGAACCCGTCCAGGTGGAACAGTGCCCGGTCGCTAAAGTGTATATATGAACTGCCGTAAAGAAAATGTTGAGCAAATGATGTAAGCTTATTAATCTTTCTGTGATATTACACAACCCTATGGGGATCCTTTTTAGTTAAATCTCAGTTTAGCGACATCCCACGCGATGAATTGCTATAGCAAAAAAAGCTTTATGTTTTGAGAGAATTATGATATAGTGTTATTGTAGTTATCGTAATGTTGTTGAGCTGAATTTAACTGAACAGAGGAGTACTTATGAACAGGATATTAATAGTTTTATTAATCGTTGTAAGTTTAGCATTAGTTGCCTGTACCGGAAAATCAGACGATGAAAATGCAAACTCATCACTATCACAGATTTTTGGAAATATAGAGGCGAGCGGTGGTTCAAGCAGTGTTGTAACCTCTACCGAAGTAGATTATGAAAGCATCTTAATAGATGCTGTAGGCGCAGATTACCTTGAAGGTAAAGCTATTATGAGGGCCGACGACGAGGAGGTTTTCGGGGCGGATTGTGCTGTTTTTAAGATAGGAACGAATACCGATGAACAGTTTGTTACCGAAACCTGGCTTGCAGTATCAAAAGATTTGCATACGAATGTATATGAATATGATGTTGCTGGGGATATATGGTCAGAGTTTATTGCGGATTTACCCCTCACTGTCGAGTTAATGCAAAACTGTATATATGCACTTAACGAAGTTTACATAGAACGTTTTAGCGCCGAATATTATGACCGAGAGGATATGGTGAAAAAAGCTTTCTACGAAAGTGAACAAGCCTTTAACGATGGTGAAGGTCCCTTTATGCTAATTGGGTTAAATGATGCTGTGCCGGAGGGCTATTTTCACGATCCTGCCGAAGTAACTTATTTTCCTGTTTATAATTTTTCCAAAAAATCAGAGATATATGAGCATTTTAATCTCTATTTTACAGAGGGGTATTTAGCTGGCCTACAAGATAGTTTTGATCGTAATTTTTATGAGCTTGATGGAGAACTGTATCTTACGAGAGGCAGTATGGGCTATGGAGCTTATAGCATAGACCTTGATTCGATAGATTATTCTAATATACAGAATAATACACTTATAGTTAATACACTTTATTTTGGAGAACCTGATGGTAAGATAGGTGTTAAGTTTGCGCAGGAAAATGGTACTGTAAAGATAGATAACGATAGCTTTATACTTATGTATGATTTATATAATGTAAACCGAGACTGGGAATTTATTGAAGTGCCTGATTTAGAAGCGTTTGTAACAGAGAATTTGCTACCTACAGATTCCGCTTTAATCGTTGCAGACGAAACTTCGGTGGATAGTTATAGCATAAAATATCCAGAGGATTACTATAGTTATCTACCTGACTATATTGCATTGCTTGAGCTGTTGGGGTTTGAGATAATCATGGATGGGTATGAGGGCTTTTACAGTCTTGAAAAGTATTCAGACAATTACCTGTTAACCGTTAATGCATATTTAATCAATGCTGATGACGAGGATGGTGTTGTTCTGGAAATCATTAAACAGGAGGCAGTAGGATAGATTGGATGGGAGACCAGACAGCTTTTAAATAACCATTTTGATTAAAGGGAAAAAAACATCACAAACCATGAAAAGTTTGTGGTGTTTTTTTAATAATCGATGAAAGTATACCTGTGTATTAATCAATAAAAAGTTAAATAAATACGATATTACACAAAAAATATTGAAAAAATTGTAGAAATATGTTAAGATATTATGCATAATTTGTTTCAAGGAGGCTTTATGAATCCTATAGCAACTTTTCATATGCAAAGCAGAGATAAAATAAAGGTCGAATTGCTTCCAGATATAGCGCCTAACACGGTAAGTAGTTTTATACATCTTGTAGAGATTGGGGTTTATAATGGCTTTGCAATAGAGCGCATTGTTCCCGGTAGCTGGATTGACTTTAGCTATACCGCCTTTGGGCGAGAGGAGGCTAAATATTTTATCGATAACGAGGCCAAATACCAAAATAACATGATGATAGATTATGGCATGATGTGTATGGGTGGTTACGGTGATAACGAGATTGCCGGCGGAGAGGTGTTTTTCCCTCTTAGGGAGTGTAGTGAGCTTGTGGGTCGATTTCCGGTTCTTGGCCGTGTTATTGAAGGAGCTGAGCTATTAAAGGCGTATGAAAAGGTTGAAACATATCCCGTAAAGATAGAATCACTTCCAGGAGTTGAGATAAATACCCCCAAGCAAGATATAATTATTACAAAGGTAGAGGTGGAATACGCCGGTGCTGATTACAAAAAGCCTATAACAAAGGTAGCTGTTAAATTGCCTGAAAAATGGGCAGATAAACTGTAGTAACATTTTATATAGAGGGAGAGTAAGTATGAACGATTCAAAGACCCAGACAAAGGCCAAGTTTGAGGATGTGGCATTATCGCCGGTTCCTCTCGAAAACCGACAAAACTGGATTACTCCGGCTGTCATTTTTGGCGGATTAGAATTTTGTGTTCCGGTTTTGATGATAGGTGCCTCCTTAATAGGTGCATTCGGGCTTATGGGAATGATTCCTGTTGTGTTGGTTACATTTCTTGTCTTTACGTGGGGCGGCAATGCTGTTTGTGGTTACATAGGTGCAAAGACCGGCCTATCTTCATCGGTTATTGCAAGGCAGGGGTTTGGCGATAAACAAGCAAAATTTATAATTGCCCTGGTTATCGGAATTGTAAGTATGGGATGGTGGGCTATTCAAACTGCCGTTACCGGTAATGCACTTTGTGTTATATTGGGCATCGATTATACAACCGATATTTTTTCGTGGGCCATTGTAACTACTATAGTGGGTATATTGTTTGCGCTACCATCTATATCAGGTTTTACCTCGATGAAATGGACCGACTATCTTGCCGTCCCATGTGGGTTGCTGCTGTGTGTTTTCGGAATTTATCTTGCATTTAGCAATGTAGGTTGGGAAAATATTGTTAGTTATGAGGGTAGTGGAAACTTAACTTTTTTTGCCGGAATAACCACGTTGCTAGGTCTTAATGTATCACAATACGTAATAGCGGCGGACTATACCCGTTACGCAAAGCCCCGCTGGAAGGATAACATTCTAATTCCACTTGGAATCATTGCTGTTGGTATTCCTCTTTGTATCGTTGGTGGTGTTATGGCTGCCGGCAACGGAACCGCCGATATTGTTGCTGTTATGCAGGACCTTGGTTTCCCAATCTGGGGCTTTATAGTACTTTGGTTAGCATCATGGACAAGCCAGCTGGTTAACAACTATACCATGGGACTTTCCTTTGCCAATATTTTAAATGTCGATAGCAACAAAGGACGAATAATAATAACCTGTGTTGGTACAGTTCTTTCTATTGTGTTGGCACTTGTAGGGATATTAAACTATTTCATGGATTTATTAACACTATCTTCGCTACTTTATCCGGGGATTGCCGCAGTTATCTTTGTAGACTTTTTCATGAGAAAAGGAACATGGAAGGACAGACAAGGTTGGAACTATGTTGCAACAATTGCACTTGTTATGGGAGCATTGTTTGGATATATTACTACATATGTATTTCCACTGGGAATTCCACCCATCCAGTCACTTGCACTTGCGGCAGTAATCTATTATTTTGGCATGAAACTAAAGTTAAAAGTCGCCCCTGACCAGTTCACCGAGGGACTTTAATTTACAAAAAGAAAGGAATAAAACATGAAGGTAGCAACCGATATAGGCGGTACTTTTACAGACCTTGTTGCAATAGATAAGGATGGTAAAATATGCCTTGAAAAAGCGCATACAACCCCACCTAACTTTGAGAAGGGTGTTATGGATGTGCTAACGAAAAGTGGAATATCACCACAGAGTATAGAGGTGTTCTTCCATGGTACAACTACAATTATTAATGCACTAACCGAAAAAAAAGGTGCAAAAACAGCCTTAATCACAACTAAAGGTTTTAGAGATGTTTTGGAGATTGCTCGAGGCAATCGTCCCGATCTATTTAATATTGTATTCGAAAAACCGGTACCATTTATTCCAAGGTATCTAAGGCGCGAGGTTGACGAGCGTGTTAGTTATGATGGTAAGATTATAACCCCTCTCTGCCATGAGGATATAGAGCGTGAGATTGCATACCTAAAAAGTGAGGGGGTAGAGGCCATAGCAGTCTGCTACATCAACTCCTATGCTAATGATCTACACGAGCTGGAAACGGTGAGGTATATAAAGGAGCTTTGGCCTGAGATTATTGTTTCGCCATCGGTAAGTATTACAAAAGAGTGGCGAGAGTATGAGAGAACCTCAACAGCCGCCCTTAATGCCTATGTAATGCCTATTGCTTCGAACTATATTAACGAGCTAAAAGCAAAGTTAAACGATGCCGGTATCTGCGATAAAAGGTACATAATGCAGTCTAACGGCGGGACAACTACCTTTGAGCAGGCAAAGGAAACGCCTATTAATGTTGTGGAATCAGGTCCGGTTGCCGGCGTTCTTGGTGCCAGTATTCTTGGTAAGTGTATCGGCGAAGATAATATAATTGCATTCGATGTTGGTGGTACAACTGCAAAATGCTCTCTTATAGATAAGGGGGAGACTAAGGTTACGACCTCATACTACATAGAAAAGGACGATGCTAACCCAGGTTACCCAATAATGACTCCGGTTGTAGATATTGTCGAAATTGGTAATGGCGGGGGTTCTATAGCCTGGATTGATGAGATCGGTTCACTTCGTGTTGGCCCAAAAAGTGCAGGGGCACTTCCCGGTCCGGTTGCATATGGAAAGGGTGGTACAGCACCAACCACGACAGATGCTAACCTTATTGCAGGTCGACTATCGGCAAAATATTTCGATGCAAATGTAGATATAGAGTCCATTAATGCGGCGCTTATAGACACCGTAGGAAAACCGTTGTCGGTTGATGCTAAGGAGGCTGCTACAAACATTATCAGAATAGCCGACTCCAACATGAATAATGCGCTAAAACTTATCTCGGTAAGGCGTGGATATGATCCGCGTGATTTCTCGATGGTTGCCTTTGGCGGCGGCGGCCCGATGCATGGACCTACCCTTGCTAAAGAGCTTAATATTAAGCGTGTTATTATTCCGGTGGCTGCCTCGGTGTTTTCGGCATGGGGCATGTTGATGGCCGATGTTCGGAACGATTTTATACAAACAAAGATAACATCGTTTAACACTACCGATATAGATTCTCTTAACAGTATTTGGAATGAACTTGTCAAGCAGGCTGAGGCAAAGTTTGTTGAGCAAGGTGTTTTGGCAGAAAATATTGTCTACGACTTTATTGCGGATATGCGCTATCTTGGGCAGGAGCACACGGTGCAGGTTAAATCACCGGCATATCCCTGGACCGAGGAAAACAAGGTTGCTATAAACGAAAAATTTCATGATGTTCATGAGCATTTTTACACCTTTAAGCTCCCGAACACCCCAGCCGAAATTGTTAATTTTCATCTTGTTGCATATGGTGTGCTTGAAAAACCATCACTACCGGAGATAGCGGCTGGCAATGGTGATATATCCCGTGCATATATTGAGAACCGTGATGTTTATTTTACCGGCGATGGTTGGATGGACAGTGCAATATACGACAGAACAAAGCTCGGATATGGCGATTGTATAGATGGACCAACCGTTATTGAGGAGCCAACTGCTTGCACAGTTGTTTGTCCGGGTCAAAGGTGCATGTTGACAGATACGGCAACCTGATAGTAGAGACGGAGGTATAACAATGAGTACATATAAAGCTGATTCGGTTACTCTTGACATAGTTAAGGATTCCCTGCTTGCGATTGGTAACGAAATATTCTATGCATTTGCCCAAACCTCGATGAGTCCTATTATCTATGAAACGCTGGACTATGCAAGCGGTATTGCAGACAAGGATGGAAATCTACTTACACAGGGTAATGGAGTTACCGGATTCATAGGCATGATTTCACCTATGATCACCGCCGTTACCGAAAAGGTTGGACAGGATAACTTTAAGCCAGGGGATGTTTTTATTATTAACGACCCCTATCTTGGTGGTGGTACACATATCTCTGATGTAGGTATGTGTATGCCGATATTCTATAAAGATGAGCTGATAGGGTTTGCAGGCAACAAGGCGCACTGGACCGATGTGGGAGGTATGGCGCCGGGATCATTTACTACAGATGCAACTAACGTATATCAGGAAGGACTTTGTTTTTCCGGAGTTAAGATTGTAGACCAAGGCGAGCTTGTGCCACAGGTTTGGGAGATGATGCAGTCTAATGTGCGCTATCCTCAGATTGCTGAGGGCGATATGTGGGGGCAGATTGCCTCGCTTAGAACAGGGTATAAACGACTTAACGAACTTTGTGATAAATACGGTGTAGATACTGTTAAAAATTCTATGTCAAGACTTATCGAACAGGGCGAATCCGTTGCAAGGAAGCGCCTAAAGGAGATGCCGAAGGGTAGCTGGGAGATGGAGGAGTTTATCGATGATGACGGACATGGTAATCAGGTTCGTGTTCAGGTAAAGGTAACCATTACCGACGATGAGTTTATAGCTGACTTTACCGGTAGCTCTGATCAGGTTCTCGGTGCTATTAATGCCGGTGGAACCGCCGCATATGCAGGAGTAAAGGCAATTTTCATGTCGATAGTAAATCCAAGGCTTGCGGTTAACGATGGTATATTTAAACCATTAAGAATAGTGTGCAATCAGGGCAGTGTATTCCATGCACATCGTCCGGCACCAACATCCTGTTACTATGAGAGCCTACTTTATTCTGCAGAACTTGTATGGAAAGCCGTTGCACCGGTATTCCCTGAATATCTTGGTGCAGGACATCTGTTATCGGTTTGTACTGTGCTAATGGCCGGTGTTCATCAAGATACAGGCAAGGAGTACCTGATCATAGAACCAACGGTTGGTGGTTGGGGTGCAAGCGTAGGGCGTGATGGTACGGTAGGTCAATTCTGTCTTGCCGACGGTGAAACGTTTAATGTGCCGGTAGAACTTGCCGAAAGTAGATATGGAATTAGGATAGATGAATATAGCCTTAACACCGACGGGAAAGGCGCTGGCGAGTTTAGAGGGGGTAGCGGTTGCGTTCGTTCCTACCGCTCTATGAACGACAACCAAACATTTACCGGCGCTTTCGGTAGGCATAAAATTCCGGTCTGGGGAATGTCTGGCGGAAAAGAAGGGTCTAATAACTATTTCCAGTTTATAGATCCGGACGGAACGATAGGGGAACCTACAAATGTTTCGGCACGCCGAATCTGTAACACTGATTGTGTTATCCGTATGGTAACCGCTACAGGAGGCGGATACGGAGATCCACTTAAACGTGATCCGGATAAGGTTGCTATGGATGTTAAAAACGAGTATATCACAATCGAGCAAGCATTAGATGACTACGGCGTGATAGTAGATCCAAAAACATTCAAGGTAACAGGATTTTCCGATAAACGCTAATAATCTAAAACACCCTATACGGCTATAACAGGTTGCATTAAACAGTTACAGTCGGTAGGGTGTTTTCTACATTGCGATTTTAGGAGGTAGCTATGAAATTTAATAAAATCGATTTAGAAAACTGGGGCAGGCGAGAATGTTATCTTAGATTTACCGAAGAAACACCATGTACATACAGCATAACGGTTAATCTGAATATAACTAAATTCCTACTACAAACAAAAAACAAAAAATTAAATTTTTTTCCATGCTTTTTATTTTTATTATCTAATACTGTGAATAGATATGATGAATTTAGAATGGGTTTTGATGCTGATAATAATTTGGGTTTCTATGAACAACTAAATCCTTTGTATGCAGTTTTTCATAACGAAACACAGACCTTTACAAGCGTTTGGAGTGAGTATAATAATGATGTTGATATCTTTATGCAAAACTATGCTGATGATATGTCAATATACCGTGGAGACGCAAAAAATTCAAAGCCACTTAACGGGAAGAACTATTTTAATGTTTCCTCTATTCCATGGACAAGCTTTACAGGTTTTAACCTGAATTTACAAAGAGGATATGATTATCTTCTGCCTGTGTTTACGGTAGGTAAATATTTTACCGATAACGATAAAACCTTAATACCGTTAGCGATCCAGGTTCATCACGCAGTGTGTGATGGATTTCATGTTTCAAGATTTGCTAATGCTTTACAGGATTCATTAAATTTATTTTAAAGGCAATCATACTGTCTTTTTGACTAGATAACCTTATTAAAAACTTTATCTAAAAACTCGATAGATAGATTAACCCAACGGGATACCGTTTTATCAAAAGGTGGAAGCTGAAATTGTGCCCGCCAACACTAATGATTACAATTTCTTATTCATGTTTGTCCTTAATGTCGGATTTATTGGACCTAAGCATATCAAAATAAATGTTACAAATCATTATATTTTTCGTAAGTTTTTAAAACAATATTAGTACAGTTACCCCTGTCGTGTTAAACTGTATTTTGCAGTCGATTAATAGTATATCGTTAAATACTTTACGGTTAAGGTTTAGCCAATGAGGATATGTATGCAAAAATGTAGATAGTTTATATTGTGATTTATCGGTTTATGTTGTATAATGTAAAGCGTATATAAAAATATGTACTCGGTGTTAGCTCGGTTTAATATAAAAGCGAGAATTGACAAGGAATACTAATTTATACAGATAGTTACTATGATAATAAGTAAAAGCAAAGGAGATAATAGATGGTAAAACTATATGATGGCGGCGTGTTTTTAGTTGGGCAAAATAAGATAGTCGAGGAAAAAGATGCTTTGCAGCAGGCGGGATTTACTGCCGATAAAAGCCAAGCGAAAAAGGGCACGATTTCCTATGATATACTAAAAGCGCATAACACCGACAGTGATACAGAAAATCTTAAGATTAAGTTTGATTCCATGACAAGCCATGATATTACATATGTTGGCATTATACAGACCGCAAGAGCATCCGGAATGACCGAGTTTCCTATGCCATATGTAATGACAAACTGCCACAACAGCCTATGCGCTGTAGGCGGCACTATAAATGAGGACGACCATATGTTTGCACATTCAGCTGCGCAAAGATTTGGTGGCATATATGTTCCTACAAATATTGCGGTTATACATAGCTATAATCGTGAGATGATGGCAGGTTGTGGTAGAATGATCTTAGGAAGCGATAGCCACACACGCTACGGCGCACTGGGCACTATCGCCATAGGTGAGGGCGGCGGTGAGCTTGCAAAGCAGCTTGTGGGTAGAACATACGATATTAAAAATCCGCCGGTAGTGGCAGTTTACCTTGATGGTGAACCGCAGGTAGGTGTAGGGCCACAGGATGTTGCACTATCCATTATCGGTAAGGTTTACGAAAACGGATATGTGCAAAATAAAATCATGGAATTTGTAGGACCTGGTGTTGCTAAACTACCTATCGAGTATCGCAATGGAATTGATGTTATGACCACCGAGACAACATGTCTTTCCAGCATATGGGTTACCGATGCTAAGACGCAGGAATACCTAGCAACACATGGTAGGGCTCAAGATTATAAAGAGTTAAAGCCGCAGGATGTTGCCTACTATGATGGATGTATCTATGTCGATCTCTCAAAGGTCGAGTGTACAATAGCAATGCCGATGCACCCAAGTTATACATATACAATTAAAGAGCTAAAAGAAAATGCAGCCGATATATTAAATTTAGTAGAAAAACGTGCAAACCAGCAGATAGCCAAAACTGCAAGGCTTGATCTTATGAGTAAGCTTAGGGGGAAGGATATCTATGTTGATCAGGGTATTGTTGCCGGATGCTCCGGTGGTACATTTGATAATATTGTTGCCGTTGCAGATATTTTAAGCGGGAAAAGCTGCGGTAGCGGGGCCTTTACAATGAGTGTTTATCCTGGTAGTATGCCTACCTATCTTGAACTTGTTAAAAATGGCTCTATTGCTAACATTATATCCTCCGGAGCAATTGTTAGAGAGTGTTTTTGCGGTCCATGTTTCGGTGCTGGGGACACCCCAGCAAATGGGGAGTTAAGCATAAGGCACACCACAAGGAATTTCCCGAACCGTGAAGGATCAAAGCCGGGCGAAGGCCAGATGTCAGGCGTTGCACTAATGGATGCAAGAAGTATTGCAGCAACTGCAATAAACGGAGGAAAACTAACCGCCGCTACCGAGATAGATGTAAGTTACAGTGAGATTAAATACTATTTCGATAAGTCAATCTACGATAAAAGAATTTTAGATCGCTTTAAAGATAAGGATGATGATGTAAGCCTTGTTATGGGACCCAATATTAAGGATTGGCCACAGCAACCGGAACTAAGTGAGGATCTTGCGGTTAAGATTGTTTCCTATATAACTGATCCTGTCACAACTACCGATGAACTTATACCGTCCGGTGAGGCAAGTAGCTACCGCTCTAACCCATTGCGTTTGGCAGAGTTTACTCTATCAAGAAAAGATCCGGATTATGTTAATAAGGCGAAAGCAGTTAATGATCTTGAGAAGCTAAGATTGAAGGGGAGTACTGCTGCAGAGATTGACGAAATGTATTGCAAACTTGAAAAACAGGGTATAAAAACTGACAGGGATAAAACTGTTATAGGAAGTACGATTTTTGCAATGCGTCCCGGTGATGGATCTGCAAGGGAGCAGGCGGCAAGCTGTCAAAGGGTGTTGGGCGCTGCTGCAAATATTGCGGTAGAATATGCAACTAAGCGTTATCGCTCTAACTGTATTAACTGGGGGTTGGTTCCTTTTCTTACTACCGAACAGGAAAAAATGGCGATAGATGACTGGGTGTTCATACCCGGTTTGCGTAGTGCACTATTTGATAAAAAGGATGAGATAACCGCACATGTTGTAAAGGCAGATGCTGTGGATAGCATAACTCTAAAGCTTGGAGATTTAACCGATGACGAAAGGCAGATTATTGCCGATGGTTGTCTGATAAATCACTACAAAAAATCACTATAATAATTAAGGCATCGCTTTTGGGCGGTGCCCTTTTTTATATAAAACTTATAAATTAATCCTGTCACACCTACCTGTGACAAACTTAAAGTTCATATGCTTGAAATGTAGATATTGTAGTGCTATACTTTAGACAAAGGAAACGATGCGCGCCGTGTTCCGAGATTAACAATCCGATTTTATGTTTTAGGAGATGAAGCAATGAAACAGGGAGTTCAAAAGTTTGGGCGTTTTCTAAGCAGTATGGTAATGCCTAACATAGGTTCGTTTATCGCATGGGGCATAATAACCGCGCTTTTTATCGAGGATGGCTGGATACCAAACGAAAAATTAGCAGAGTTGGTTTCACCAATGCTTACATATCTATTACCATTGCTAATAGGTTATACCGGTGGTAAGATTATAAGTGATGTAAGAGGTGGTGTAGTCGCAGCAATCGCTACATTTGGTGTTATCGCAGGTTCGGATATTCCGATGCTTTTAGGTGCGATGATTGTAGGGCCGTTAAGTGGTATTATCGTTAAAAAATTCGACGATGCTACGCAAAGTAAGATTCCGGCAGGTTTTGAGATGTTGGTTAACAACTTCTCATCAGGTATTATAGGAACGATATTGCTTATAGTTGGTTATTACGGTATAGGGCCGCTTGTAACAATTGGTACGAACGCACTTGGTGCAGGTGTCCAGATTCTTGTAAATAATGGGCTGTTACCATTAACTGCAATCTTTGTAGAGCCGGCTAAAGTTCTTTTCCTAAACAACGCAATTAATCACGGTGTATTTACTCCACTTGGCTCGGAGCAGGTAGGCGAAATAGGAAAATCAGTATTCTATATGATCGAATCAAACCCAGGTCCTGGACTTGGACTACTACTTGCATTTATGGTTGCCGGTAGAGGAAGTGCACGAAGCAGTGCATCCGGTGCAGCAGTAATTCACTTCTTTGGCGGAATCCACGAACTTTACTTCCCTTATGTACTTATGAAACCGATAACAATTCTGGCACTTATTGCAGGCGGTGCAACCGGTACATTTATCTTCGCTACATTTGGTGGCGGACTAACCGGAGCAGCATCTCCCGGAAGTATAATAGCTCAGATGATTATGACACCTGCCGGTGCACATATTCCCAACATCTTGGGCATAGCAGCCTCAGCAGTTGTTACATTCCTTATTGCGGCCGTATTGATTAAAAGAAGCTCGACTAACGATGACGATATCGAAGCGGCACAACAGAAGATAAAAGGTATGAAAGCACAATCTAAAGGTGCACAGGCCGCCGAAGCTGCAGGTGCAGCTGTAGATACTGCAGGTAGTGTGACTAACCTTGCAGATGCAACATTTATTATCTTTGCATGCGATGCCGGTATGGGCAGTAGTGCAATGGGCGCAACAAAGCTAAGGAAAAAGCTAAAAGACAATGGTATTGACGGAATGACGGTTAAACATTCGCCTGTATCCGAGATCCCCAGTGAGGCACAGATTGTTGTAACACACTTCCAGCTAAAAGAAAGAGCAGAGCAGGCCAATGCATCGGCATACCTTGTTACGATAACCGACTTCTTGTCAGCACCCGAATATGATGAGCTGATTGCCAAGATTAAGGCAGATAAAAACCTATAGACAGATATATAAGATTTTGAAAGGACAATATTATGAAAGAGTTTAAATATACAATCGTTGATGAGCATGGCATACATGCAAGACCAGCAGGTGAACTTGTAAAACTAATGCAGGGTTTTGACTGCGACATAACATTCGCTAAAGGTGATAAAAAGGCAAACGGAAAAAAATTGTTTGCAGTAATGGGTATGGCGGTAAAAAAAGGTGATGAGCTAACCGTTACCTGTGAGGGTGCAGATGAGGATACTGCATTACAAACAGCTCAAAAATTTATAACAGAAAACCTGTAAATGACCTTAACTAACCGGAACATTTTTATAAAAGAGGAAGCATGTATTTTATCCCACAAAGACTATGCAAAATATTTACACTACTTTTTAATGCAAAAGGGCCTGTAAGCGTTGCTATGCTTGCCTCCTCACTTTCGGTTAGCAAACGAACCGTATTTCGAGAACTGGAAAACGTTGATGCCGTACTTAAAAAGTTTAATATCAAGTTAGACACATCGGTAGGTGAGGGGCTGTACCTGTCCGGAACGGAACAGGACATATCGGCACTGATAGATGTAGTGAATGCTCAACGTGAAAGCCTTGCTATCGATAAGGAACTACGCAGAATAGCACTTGCTATGCTTTTGTTAGACAGTACACAGTGGAAAAAGCTTTACTATTTTTCAAGCGTACTTGAGGTGAGTGAGGCAACAGTCAGTTTAGACCTTGATGCCCTCGAAGATGAGTTTAATGCATATAACATACAGTTGATGCGTAAAAAGGGGATTGGGGTACATGTAACCGGCCAGGAACTTAATATAAGAACGGCATATGTTAATTATTTGACAAAAGCGCAGGTGGGTACAAGGCTTGCAACAACCCTTGAGGATATTTTACCTACCGAAATTGCACAGGGTGTTAGAGAAATCTTGGATCAACAGTCGATATTCATAAACTGGATGACAAAAGATGCAATCTTAATCTTATCTCATAGATTAATAGTCCAAATATCAAGGATTAAGGTAGGGCGAACGTTAGAAAAGAGTGAGGTTAAAAAGTTAAACACACTGTATGCAGAGGTTGCGAAAAAACTTGTGTTAGAGCTGGAGTATAGGTTCGATATTGAGTTTATAGAGGAAGAGGTCGACTATATTGTAGAGGGCTTACGTACAGCAAGGACTAAGACCGGTAGCGAGTTTTATGAGGATGAAAGCATTGCATTTGAGCGTGCACAGAGGCTTGCTTACAGAATGATAGAAAGATTTGATAACCGCCTTGCCCCAACATTAAAAACAAACGAGGAACTTGTAAGGGGGCTTAGCATTCATCTTTGGTCGGCTGTTATACGAATCGAGAGGGGCTATAAAATTAAAGATCCGCTCGGCGGCCAACTAAAGGCAGAGTATCCCGATGTTTATCGTAACACTGAGTATGCGTGCAGTGTTTTAACCGAAGAACTTGAGCGTCTCGTGCCGGAAGAGGAGATAGCATGTGTCGCTACACATTTTGGTGCAGCTATCCTTCAGATAGGACAAGACAGGTTAAAGCGTAGGTTGCGTGTTGGAGTTATCTGCCTGGGCGGAATAGGTGTATCCTACATGATGGCCGGACAGGTGAAAAAACTATTTGGCAAGGATGTAATTACAGAGGTCTGTGAATATAATCAGCCTTACAGTTATAAAGATTGCGACTTTTTAATCGCTACAAACAATATACCAGATACCGACAAGCCGGTAGTTATCGCACATCCTATGTTAAGCGAATCAGAGATAAAGGATGTAAGGCGTATAATTGATAAGTTGGCTATACAGTCGCAGAAGGTTGATAATACTACAATAAACAGATCATTTACCGAGGATTTGGGCATTGCAATAGACTACACAAAAAATATAGAGCATATGCTTAAAAATTTTGAAGTAGTCGAGGTGCAAAATTATATCAGTATAGATGAGCTAGCAAGGTTTTCCGGATACAGATTTGCAAATAATAATAGAGCTGGCGAGAAAATCTACAACAGCCTTTTGGCAAGGGAACAGATGTCAACCCAGTTGATAGAGCAACTTGAACTAGTATTATTGCATTGTAGCACAGACGGTGTCAAGGAACCACTTTTAGTTGTTCTACATCCACAAGGCGGATTAATAACAAATGATGCGGGACAAAAGGCGAAAAGCTGCCTGCTAATGCTTGTACCACAGAATTCGAGTTCAGAGATAAAAGAGGCTATAGGGGCAGTTAGTAGCTCGTTAGTCGAGGATGAAAAGTTTTTACGCTCTGTAATCGATGGCGATGAAAAGGCAATAACCGAAAAGCTGGAGTTCATATTTTCTATTCAGCTAACAAACTATTTTAGAGATCACTTTGGAAGTTAATAATAAAAAAAGAGGTAATAGAATGCTTAATAAGACAGAGATAATTTTAAATCAAACAACAGTTAACAAAGACGATGCTATAAAAAAATGCGGTGAGCTACTTTGTGCAGCCGGATACGTTACAGCAGAGTATACCGAAGGTATGATGAAAAGGGATAACAGCTTTTCTACCGCTATAGGAAACCTTATCGCAATACCTCACGGCGAAAAAGAATATGCGCAATATATCAAGAAAACAGGTCTTTGTGTTATAACCTATCCGGATGGGATTGACTGGAACGGAAATACAGTGAAACTTGTGATAGGAATTGCAGCTCTTGGCGATGAGCATCTTGAAATACTTGAAAATATTGTTGAGGCGCTTGAGGATGAGGAGTCGGTCGAGGAGCTTGTAGCCGCTGCGGATTCTGATAAGATTACTGCAATATTTACCGGAGGACAAAAATGATTGTCACGGTCACATTAAACCCGGCGCTTGATAAAACAGTAACGATAGATACCTTGAAGCCGGGAGGATTAAATCGAATAAAATCTGTTACAGTAGATGCCGGTGGCAAAGGCGTGAACGTTGCTAAGATGGCGAAGGTGTTGGGTGTTGATTGTGTGGCAACAGGTTTTTGCGGTGGTGATGGCGGGCTAGAACTGATCAACAAGCTTGATGGGCTTGAAATAAAGCATGATTTTGTTAAGGTGAACCATAACACTCGAACAAATACAAAGGTGCTTGACGACAGCTACGGGATAACAGAACTAAACGAAGCAGGAGTAACTGTTACACAGGCCGAGGAAGATGAGCTTTGCGAAAAGCTACTATCCTATTTAGCAGATGATACGATCTATGTACTATCGGGAAGCACCCATGCAAACGCAAAGTCCGATTACTACAAAAAGCTTATTACCCTGCTTAAAGAACAAGGTGCTATAGTTTTCTTTGATGCAGATGGCGAGGCGTTTAAAAACGCCATAGCTGCTAAACCTTATTTTATTAAACCTAACAATGAAGAACTTGCATCATACTGTGCAAACCCGACAATGTCAACAGAACAGATGTACCTAGCTTGCAAGGAATTCGTTAAAAATGGTATCGAGCTTGTTGCGCTATCTATGGGGGCCGACGGTGCTGCATTTATAACGAAGGACGAAATCTTTTTTGCCCCCGCGCTAAATGTAGAGGTGTCCTCGACAGTAGGTGCCGGTGATAGCATGGTTGCAGCTATAGCTTGTGCAAAACAACTGGGATATTCAGTGTCTGATACTGCTAAACTAGCCATGGCTTGCAGTGCAGGTGCAGTGACAACCATAGGAACTAACCCACCCTCGGCAGAGTTGGTGGAAGAACTTAAAAAACAGGTGCAAATTAAAACAGTAAATATATAGTTGGAGGTAAAAAGATATGTTGACCAGAGCAATTAGAATGTATGGCGCAGATGATCTGCGTGTTGAGGAGTTTGAGCTACCAGCGATAAAAAATGATGAAATACTTGTAAAGATTATTACAGATAGTGTTTGTATGTCTACATACAAACTGTTGAAGCAAGGTGTAGCGCATAAACGTTGTCCTAAAAATGTTGCTACAAATCCAATTATAATCGGACATGAATTTTCAGGCACGATAGTAGAAGTAGGTGAGAAGTGGGCAGATGAGTTTAAGGTAGGCGAACGATTTTCGCTTCAGCCGGCGCTAAACTACAAGGGAAGCCTTGCTTCGCCCGGATATTCATATGAGTTTTTTGGCGGTGCTGCCACCTATGCAATTATTCCACAGGAGGTTATGGAGCTTGGCTGTTTGTTGCATTACGACGGCGAGGGATACTTTAATGCATCACTCGGTGAACCGATGAGCTGCATTATTGGCGGTTATAACATAATGTATCATACTAACAAGGTGAACTATGATCATGCAATGGGCATTAAAGAGGGAGGCAATGTACTTATTCTTGGTGGTTGTGGCCCTATGGGACTTGGTGCGATTGAATACCCTATTGTAGCAGGAAATAAGCCTAAACGCATAGTAGTGACCGATGTTGATACAGGAAGAATTGACCGTGCTAAAGAGTTGATCTCGCCGGAGTTTGCAAAACAAAATGGCGTAGAGCTTTATTATGTTAATCCTAACGATTACGACGACCCGTACGAGGCGTTGCTTGACATATCACAGGGTGATGGCTATCATGATGTTTTTGTATATGCTCCTATAAAACCACTTGCTGAGCTAGGCGATAAGTTGATGGCGTTTGATGGTTGCCTTAACTTCTTTGCAGGCCCATCTAACAATGACTTTACGGCAGAGGTTAACCTTTACAATGTTCATTATATCTCTACCCATATTCTCGGCAGTACCGGTGGAAACACCGATGATTTGAAAGAGGCACTGGAACTATCCTCGAAAGGCAAGATAAGACCCGCGGTTATGGTAAGTCACATTTGTGGGCTGTCGGCTATATCCGATGCTACTGCGACACTGCCGGATATACGTGCAGGTAAGATACTTGGCTATACTCAGTTTGATCTTCCTCTAGTAGCTTTATCAGATTTCGAGGAGCTTGGAAAAACACAGCCTATTTTCGTTAAACTTGATAAGAGTGTAAAAAAACATAACGGGCTTTGGAATGTCGAGGCAGAAAATATTTTATTAGACCATTTCGGTGTAAAGTAGCATTGATGAAAGGATAGGGCTATAATGTTGTTAAAAGGTATAGGAGTTTCTCCAGGAATAGCAATTGGTAAACTGCATTTTCCCAAAGAGCGTGTTGTTGATTATCCGTTACGTTATGCCGATGATAAAGAAAAAGAAATCCGAAGATTTGAGGGCGCTAGGGGCCTTGCAGTTGCACAGCTTGGCGAACTTGCCGTTAAGACTGCACTATCACTTGGCAAACAAAATTCGCTTTTGTTTGAGATACACCAAATGATGCTTGAAGATCTTGATTATTGTGACACCGTTAAAGAGATAATTAATGAAGAAAAGGTTTGTGCAGAATATGCTGTAAGTAAGACAGCACAACAGTTTGCAATGATGTTCTCCGATATGGAGGATGAGTACATGAGGGCGCGTGCTGCCGATGTAAAGGACGTTTCGATAAGAGTTATCGAGATATTAACCGGAAAACAGAGCGAGCAGGAGCTGCTTAGTGACCCGTGTATCTACTGCGGGCTTGATTTTACCCCAAGCGAGACAGCACAGTTCGACAGAGAAAAAGCACTTGCGTTAGTAACCTGTTATGGAAGTAAAAATTCACATACAGCTATCTTTGCGAGAACACTTGGAATACCGGCGGTAATAGGGTTAAAGGATACCCTTAACCAGGATATGAATGGGAAGTTTGTAGTTGTAGATGGTGACACAGGGGAGATTATTATAGATCCCGACGAAGAAACTCTTA
This sequence comes from uncultured Oscillospiraceae bacterium, assembly GCA_964370765.1. GTDB lineage: Bacteria > Bacillota > Clostridia > Oscillospirales > Ruminococcaceae > CAYJBH01. The sequence continues at coordinate 8,208 of CAYJKW010000018.1, read as the reverse complement.
AGAAATTTAAAGAAAAGCAGAGCGCTGATGTTGAGTGCGCAAAGCGGCTTGATGCATACCGTGGAAAAAGAACAATGACAAAAAGCGGTAAACTTATAAAGCTTTATGCTAATATAGGGTCGCCGGCAGATGTTGAGGCAGTTCTACAGAATGATGGTGAGGGAATAGGGCTTTTTAGAAGCGAGTTCCTATACCTTGAGAGTAACGACTATCCAAGCGAAGAGACGCAGTATAACGCATACCGTAAGGTTGCTGAGGCTATGCAAGATAGGCCTGTAATAATACGTACACTTGATATTGGTGCAGATAAGCAGGCGGCATACTTTAAACTTCCACCTGAGGAAAACCCTGCAATGGGTATGAGAGCAATAAGAATTTGTTTAACAAGACCCGATGTGTTCAAGACCCAGTTGCGTGCCCTGTACCGTGCATCCGAACATGGGAATATAAGTATTATGCTACCGATGATTACCTCTGTTTCTGAGATAAAGCAGGCGAAAGAGATAATAAAAACTGTCAAGACAGAGTTGTTGGCCGAGGGGTATAAGATTGATGAATATATACCTGTTGGTATAATGATAGAGACCCCTGCAGCAGCTGTTATTAGTGACCTGTTAGCAAAAGAGGTGGATTTCTTCAGCATCGGAACCAATGATCTTATACAGTACACCCTCGCAACGGACAGGCAAAACGAAAGCATTTCATCGTTTTGTGACGACTACCACGAGGCGGTGAAAAGGTTAATAAGTATGACCTGTTCAGGCGCACATAAGCAGGGTATCTGGGTAGGCGTTTGCGGTGAACTTGCAGCAGATAAAAAGATGACAGAGTTTTTTGTCTCGGCAGGGGTGGATGAACTATCGGTATCTCCTTCACAAATCTTGCCACTAAGGGAACAGATAAGCAAGTCGTAGGTGCTAAATTCTAAAGTGATCCCCATCTATCAGATTATAGTTCTGATAGACGGAGATCACTTTTTTATAAAAATAATTAAATATCCAAAAACAGGAAGAAAAATAAAGTAGGTTATGATATAATATAAACCATTAAGATGTATTTAAAAGGTGTATTAATGATGAACTATGCAGTCTATACTTCGATGCTTGGTAAGATACGCATCGAATATCAGGGGGATACCGTGCACGGTCTTATAAAACTTAATGATGATCCTGTTAACGATGGTGTAAAGACAGAGTTCACCGATAGGGTGTTTAATGAATTGCTGCAGTATTTTAATGGTGAGCGAAAGAGCTTTACCTTCAGCTATGAACTTTGTGGTACAGAGTTTCAAAAAAAGGTGTGGACAGCCCTTTGTGATATCCCTTATGGTGAGACACGATCATATAAAGAAATAGCGATTGCTATAGGTAATGAAAAAGCAAGTCGTGCGGTAGGGATGGCAAATAATAAAAATAAACTGCATATTGTTGTGCCGTGTCACCGTGTAGTTGGTGCAGATGGAAATCTTGTAGGTTATGCTGGTGGATTACCCATGAAGGAATATTTACTTAAAATGGAAGGTGACAACAGATAGAGCGGATGGCTATAGACTCTTTTTTTGAATAAATTCAATCTTGTCGTTTCCTGCACCTTTTATAAAGAAGTAGTTAACCCCGTTTTCAAATAAAAAATCAACATACCCAAGCTCGGTAGTTGTTATCCCAAGGTTACTAAAGTATTTAAAATCAGCCTCTATATTTTCAGAGCTATAGGCGATATGATCAATTACAGTAGTTGTAAATGTGCGGTTTTCCGTTAACTCGTAGGTGGTGTTGCCATCAGATATAAATACGAATTCCATATCGGTTTTAAAACGTTCTGTTACCTTGAAACCCATAGTGTTAGTGTAAAAGTCCACTGCACTTTCTATATCAGGTACGGTTAAGTTAATGTGGTCAAGCGATCTGTTGTAAAAGTCCATTTTTCAATCTCCTATAATGTTTTATTTAGGTTAGCGTTGTTTAAAAGTTGTTTGTGCATTTGTAGATGTCACTGCTGTCAGGTTTGTATAGCCTGATAGTAGTGGCGTTTTTATATATAATCCGACCTGTTACCTATATATCAAAGATTTAGAACAACTGCCCAACTATTTGAAATAAACCATGCCACGCTATGCGATGCATATACGGATACAATAAATTTGTCTTACAAAAGCGGCAAGTAAAAAAGATACTTGCCACCATAGTTTTATTAAGTTAATATACGGGTAGTTAATCGACTAACCTACAACGTTATAGATGCTGTTTGAATCGTGTAAAACAGCAGTTATCTGCATTAATTTACCAGTTTTTGACTTCCAGATAACAAGCTCGATTGTATCACCTATCTCCTTAGATTCTATAAGTCCGGTAAGATCAACATTGTTTAAAAGTTGAATACCATCGGCCGATATAATAATATCCTGTGGCTCTATTCCATAGTTTAAAAGATCGCTATATGTTTCGATTTCCATAACCATTAGCCCGCCTTCATGATCATAGTCTGGCACCTCTACTTCGAGACTGCCTACCGGAACAACGGTCACTCCAAGTCTTGCATCGCCGGGGGCAGTGCCGTTTTCAATTAGTTCCTCCAATACAGGAATAGCCTCGGTAATTGGAATAGCAAAACCTATGCCCTCATAATCAATTCCTGAAATCTTAGCAGAGGTAACACCGATAACCTGAGCCTGTGCGTTTACAAGTGCACCACCGGAGTTGCCGGGGTTTATTGCGGCGGTAGTTTGAACAAGGGATGTTTCGGAGTCATCACTTAGTCCTGTTATCTGGTTTTTAGGGCGGTTAGGGCCTGAAACAATTCCTTCCGCTATTGATCCAGCAAGGCCACCTGGAGATCCGATTGCAACTACCTTTTCGCCTATATCAAGGCTATCACTATTGCCAAAGCTTGCCGGGGAAAGGTCATCGGGTGGGTTTAGTATCTTTAAAACTGCAAGGTCAATAGCAGGATCAACACCAATTATCTTTGCTTCGTGTTTATCGCCGTTATGAAGGATAACCGAAACAGTAGTAGCGCCCTCTACAACGTGTTCGTTTGTAATAATATAACCGTCGCTACTCATAATTATTCCGCTTCCGTTACCAATTAAAGATTGGCCGTTATATACGTGTAAGCCGACAACCTGAGATACGACAGTTTGGTATATTGTTTCGGTTGTAAGTTGACCCTCTGTTACCGGGTCAAAGTTTAGTTGTAGTCCATCGGATGATTCGGTGCCGGCTATGTCGGCATCACCATTATTTGCCTCAAGTCCAAAAAGATTTTCCGGAAGGTACTCGTTGGGTAAAGTTCCTGCTCTGTCTAATAGAAGATAGGCTGCTGTTACTATTAAACCGGCCAAAATTAAAAGTGCAACCAAAAAAAGTGCAGTAATAAAACCGCCCTTGTTTTTGTGCTTTGGACTGTGAGCCTGATGGTAGTTATAGCTGCTGTGCTCGGTATTCATTATTCACCTACTTAAACATATTTCTATGTATATAAATATAGTTTTTAATTGTGAAAAATGTTTGTAAATAGGCGATTTATTAATTAAAAAAACAAATCTTTTGATGGGAATTCCGGCTCACAGGTTAATCTTATCGAAAGTCTTCTTAAAATTGTTTCATCACCGCTTCGTAACATTGCGGTCGAGTGCATGTCACAGTCGGTTAATCTTGGAAGTTGTTCAAGTGCTTTTGCCGCCAACCTATCCTGTGTAGCTGCAATAGAAAGTGCAGTTAATACATCGTCCAGCTTTAGTACTGATGAACGGCTACTTAACATATTCATCTTTAGGCGCAAAATAGGCTCTAAAATTGTAGGTGGTATAAGGTGTGCCTTTGATTCTTGCTGTGCAAGTGCTTTTAAAGCATTAAGTACGCAACATGGTACAGCGGTCATAAGGTTGGATGCCTTACCGGTAATAATTCTACCGTCTTTAAGCTCTATTGATGCTGCAATCATGCCGCTTTCTGCAGCGCGCTCCAGTGCAGGAGCAACAACACGGCGATCCCTTTCAGGTCGTAACTTTAGTCCTGATACTATTCGTGCAATTTTTTTTGCTTCGTCCGGCTGAATTTTGCCTTGGCGAAGCTCACACCTTGCACGATAATCACGCCTTATTATCTCCTGTATGGCGGCGTTGCGTACCTCATCGTCGTCCTTTATTGCAAAGCCAACCATATTAACCCCCATGTCAGTTGGGGAGTGGTAGCATTTATCCTCGTTATAGATGTTTTCAAGTAATGAACTAACAATTGGGAATGCCTCGATATCTCTGTTGTAGTTAACCGAGTTAATTCCATAGCTTTCAAGATGAAAAGGGTCTATCATATTTATGTCAGAAAGATCGGCTGTGGCAGCCTCGTATGCAAGATTAATGGGGTGGCTAAGTGTTAGGTTGAAAACCGGAAATGTTTCAAATTTTGCATAACCGCTTTTAATCCCGCGTTTATTATCGTTGTAAATCTGTGAAAGACAGGTGGCAAGCTTACCACTGCCGGGTCCGGGGGCTGTCATTACAACAAGTGGTTTTGTTGTCTCGATGTAATCGTTACGGCCAAATCCCTCGTCACTGCAGATATTATCAATGTCTATTGGATACCCTTTTATTATGTAATGTAGATAGGTTTTAACACCATAGTTGGCTAACTTGTGCCGAAACAGTTCGGCTGTGTTTTGCCCGGTGAATTGTGTAATAACCACACCTGTAACAGGTAACCCTGTCGCAGTAATATCGTCTATTAATCTCAATACCTCCATGGCGTACGATATGCCAAGGTCGGCACGGAGTTTAGTTTTTTCTAAATCATTTGCATTGACACAAAAAATTATTTCGGTTTGCGACTTCATCGATAGCAATAATTCTATCTTGCTACTTTTCGAAAATCCGGGGAATACCCTTGCTGCATGATAATCGTCAAATAACTTTCCACCAAATTCGAGGTATAGTTTACCGTCAAAACCGTCTATACGTTTTTGAATCTGTTCCTTTTGTAGACGCATGTACAGCTCACTGTCAAAAGCGTTCACAACGTCACCTCCTATGTTGATCAACAAATTATACTTTATACTAACAAATTTAGTGTTGAATGTAAAGTGTTTTTAAAAAGAAAGGGATTATGACGAAATAATGTACTGCAAATCGTTTCTGGTTGTATGATTGTACCATAAATTTTGATTAAAAATGAACAAAGAATTTGATTTTGTTGATTTTTTTGGTAAACATTTAACAAAAACAAAATGCGGAAACAATCATATAACCCCTAAAGTTGCTTAATAAATGCACTGCATCCCATCACAACATCATTATATGTTTCGTCAAAATTACCGGAATACCATGGGTCGGCAATGTCCCTATTAATTCCAGCGAACTCCAACAAAAGACCTACCTTGTTCTGTGGATCATTACCGATAATTCTATATAAATTTCGTACATTATTTTTATCCATGCATATCAGATAGTCAAATTTATCGTAGTCAGATTTTGTCAGCCTTCTGGCCCGCCTTTTTGTGAACGGTATTCCTGCCTCGGATAGCTTTTGTTTTGTGCCGTAGTGGGTATCGTTGCCTTGCTCCTCTGCACTGGTACCGGCCGATTCTATTATAAAACTATCTGCGCGCCCCTGTTTTTCCACCATGTCTTTTAAAACGAATTCTGCCATGGTGCTTCGGCAGATATTTCCGTGACATATCATCAATACCTTTGTCATTGTTATTGCTCCCATAAATGTTTTTTTAAATCTATTACGCCTTTGGCGGTGAATGTCACCCCTTCGGCTTCTAATAACTCTCGTTGTAACTGCGGACCGATAATCCCAAACGTTTTAGCAAGGTTACCGCCGGAGCGTACGACCCTATGGCAGGGTACGTTGTTATCCTTGCAGCCTGCCATAGCATAGCCCACAATCCTACTGCGCCGGTAGTTGCCGGTCATAGCGGCTACCTGCCCATAGGTGGCTACCCTACCTGGTGGGATTTTTTTTACTATGCTGTATATAAGCGTGTAAAGTTCGCTCATTTTGCCCTCGTAATCCTGGTGGTAATATTTTGTAGCGGAATAGTAGCGCTAAACATCACAATAAGACAACCGGTTTTTAACGATATGTCTACCGGTTTTCCTATAAACTCGTTACTGACACCAAGCGGGATACTGCTACAAAGTTCAGTGTCAACAACTTCATATTTAAGGCCCTTTATTGTAACCCCTTTTGCACTGTCTCCGATACAGAAGATCGAGATCGTGCCACTACAATCCTTTGTGAAACTTACAGTTTTATTTACTGCCATAACCGTGATATCGCCGTCACACAGATAGCCGGTACCACCTTTGTTTGAAATATCGGTTAAAACCTGTATGTTCGCAAGGGTGTGGTCTAGTCGACCGCCAAGTCCACCATAGATGATAAAATTATCATACCCACGCCTAAACCCTTCATCGACTGCTAGCATCATGTCGGTATCATCCTTCTCCACCGGATGCTTTATTACCTCAATATCTGTGGGTGTGTAGCAAAGTGAGTCAAAATCACCCACAACAAGATTGGGGGTTACCCCTATCTGTTTCAGATAGGCATAGCCCCCGTCGGCGGCTATAACATAACCACCCGCTAGATAGTTCTTTTCTACTATAATACTGCCGTAATCACCTGCGGCAAATATATAACATGTTTTATCTGTGTTACTCATTAGTTTATAATAACTCTTTTTGTAGGTTACTATATTTTACAACAAAAGCGGAAAAATTTCAAGGTATAGATATTAAACTTTAACAATAGAAAGTCTTGAACCCATTCGGCATAGAAGTTCGTTTGTTATACTACCGTAGCTATCGGCAACATCCTGTGCGGCGATAGTTTGCTTCGAATCACTGCCAATAATTGTTGCAATGTCACCGGTAGCCACAAAAGCTATATCTGTAACATCAACTGCAAGCTGTCCCATGCATATCCGCCCGATTATCGGCGCCGCCTGTCCGTTAATAATAACGCTTGTAATACCATTCGAGAGGTTTCTAGGCAGGCCATCCCCATACCCTATGGGTAACATTGCTATTCGGCTGTCCCTCTTTGCTACAAAAGCCTGCCCGTAACCAACAGGCTCCCCCTTGCATATATTGCGAATTAATACCACCTGAGACCTTAGTGACAATACCGGCTTTAGGCCTACATCTAACCTACAATCGTCAGCTTCGGAACCTTTAACGCCGTAAAGAAAAAGCCCTACCCTTGCGCAATCATACTGTAGCTCGGGATAGTTGACAAGGCCGTAACTACTTTGAAGGTGCGTTTTAGGAACAGATATTCCGCTGCTGTTAAGCTGTGAAACTACCGTGTTAAACCGCTTTATCTGTAGGCTGCTATAGGCTACCGATTCACCGCATAGGCTGGTGGAATCACACAGGTGGGAGAAGATGCCGGTAATCTTAAGGTTTCTCATATCAAAGGTACGTTTAATGGCTTGAAAATCGCTATGGTCATAACCTAGGCGGTGCATTCCGGTGTCAATTTTAAGCTGTGACTTAATCTTATATCCCATGCTGTTTAGCTCGCAGGCATAGTCGTAATCAATTAAGGTCTGTGTAAGATCATGTTTTTTTAGTGTTCCTGCATGGGATGGGTGTGTAAAGGCAAGTATAAGTATCTCGCCCTTTATGCCAAAGTGACGAAGTTTAACCGCCTCGCTTAGGGTTGATACACAAAAAGCGTTAACCCCTAAACGGCTAAGCTCTGTGGCTACCATGAATGCACCGTGGCCATAACCTTCTGCCTTTACAACCGCCATAAGTTCACAACCGCTGTGCATTATGGATTTTATCTGTTGCAGGTTGTGGCGTAGGTTGTTAAGGTCAATCTCAATCCAGCTTCTATCGTTGTTGTGCGGGATATTTTTTTTCAGATGCCTGTAAAATAGACTGGTTGTTGCCGATGCAAGGATAAAGGATAATGCTGTGACAACAATGTAGTGAACAACACTGTTTTGCACCAAAACATCCCATAGCCCAAACGGCCTGGCAAACAGCCTTACTACAACTATCATCATCGGGTGAATGATATAGACTATTAGAGTGATATTTTGAAGCTGTTTAAGCCGCCTACCCTTAAAGCTTGTAAGTAGTTCAAAAAGGAAGAAGATACAGGGTAGTAAAAAGATATACATACTATTGTGGCGATAGTTATCAAGGTTATAAATTATAATTCCCTCGATAATCATCAAAGCCAAAAATATGGC
>CAYJKW010000017.1:0-34488 GCA_964370765.1 uncultured Oscillospiraceae bacterium | reverse complement strand
GTTTTTTTCATGGTGCGGTGGATACAGCTAAACTTTATATCGCTATCGGTATCTATCGGCAGTAGCTTTTCCTCGCTACTAAATATCTTCATGTTCTGCCAGCTACAGCGGTATTGCCAACCGCCCTGCTCGCAAAAGGCTATAAAGTTTTGCTGCTGCTCGTTATTATCAGAATCGAATACATTCTCACCATGTAGGTAGGTTATATCGTAATAAAGTTTGGTTGGTGCTATACGCTCAAACTTATAGATTTGGTTTTTAAGGCTTACTAAGCGGTAGCCCTTTAGTGCCATCTTTTCGAGGTATTCCTTTATCATCTCGCTGTTATTAAAGTTATAAAATCTATAGCCGTACATCGCTCTGCCTCCGGTATTCTTCGAAGTCGCCCACCAAAATTTTTAGGCGATCATACTCTTTGTTCAGCCTATCCTGCCCAAGCTCTGTTAACATATAACATCGCCGCCGACCCTCCCTCGCCGTCTCCTTAATCATTCCGGCAGCTAAAAACTGCTCTAGCAGGTTGTATACCGTGCCTGCGCCAACCTCTACACGCCCGCCGGTAAGCCGTTTTACCCTTTCCATTAGGTCGGTTCCGTAACATTGCGTCCTTAAACAGAGCAGTAGATAAAACATCTGCTCCGTTAATGTTGTAAACTTTTCTCTTGGCATAAATCACCTAATATCGAATATCGATATTTATGATTATAGTATAACATTTAGTACTAAATATGTCAACAATAATTGGGTTGTATCTAAAAAATCATAAAAGAGATGTCGATATTATCAACACCCCTTTTACCTATTAAAAAATATTATAGCTTTCCGCTTAGCTTTGCAGCAGCACGCAACAATGGGTTGCCGCCAAGCTTAAATTCGCCGGCAGTTTCGTATATTCTTCCGGTAAAATTCTTTTTAAAGCCTAAAACGTTATAAAGCTGTTCGCTATCATCGGGGTCGGTTGCTACGCCCTGCATATCATAGGTATGGCATCCGCCCTCTAACGCCCACTGCATTAATGTCCACTGTAAAAGATAGGTGGGGCGTAGGTTACGTTTATTGTCAGAAGATGCACCATATACATGTGCCGTTCTTCCTGCATATTGTACCGCAATGCCACCGCAAAGCGGCTCATGCCCAATATAGCAGACATATAGCCTGGCATCATCGGGAAAAGCTTTTAAAAAGCCCTCAAGATAGCTTTTAGGGCGAATATTAAAGCCCTGTCTTGAGCCGGTATTCTCATAGATTCCATAAAAATCATCAAGCTTTTCTACCGGAAGTTGTTTGCAGATAATACCTTTTTTGGCAGGGTATCTTATATAATAGCGAGTTTCACGCACAAAACTTGCCATCAAGCTCTCTTCATCTTTGTCCTCAAGCTCGATTATATAGTTAAATCTTGGTTGAACCGTTGCCTTAAAATCATCATCCGGAATAAACTCACAGCCTGCGCCGGTAAGGGCGCATACTGCAACTTGATCCTTTGCATCTATAAGTGGGTCAAACACAAACTCTACCGCCCGATAACGACCTATCAGCTCTTTTGCTGCGGTGATTATTAACTTTACAACATCGGTATCATTATAGTCACAAAGTGGGCCACGGGGTGCATAGATAAATGATGTAGGTCCGACAGTGCGGATAATTGCTGCAAAACCGGCAACTATCTTTCCATCTTTACGCACGACACAAATCTCCTGCTTCCAGCCCTGCTTTACCTTTACCCAGTTAACACTTTGCATAAAGCTACCATCCGGGTGGCTTCTTACAAACTGCTCATATTCCTCAAAGTCTTTGTCCTTAATAAATTCATAACCTATCAATGTTAAAAAGCTCCTTTGAATTGTTTAATACCTGTTTATATAGCACATCTACCGGAATTTCCTTAAGCTCGGCAATGGCGGTGGCGGTATAGCTTATCATACCGGAATCACAACGTTTTCCTCTATGGGGTTGTGGTGCAAGATAGGGGCAGTCGGTTTCTAACAGTAGCATCTCTAATGGCACCTCTTTAGCAACCTGTTTTACAACCTTTGCATTGTTAAAGGTTACAATACCACCTATACCGATGTAGATACCAAGCTTAACTATCTCCCTCATAAACTCTACACTGCCGGAAAAGCAGTGCATAACACCCTTTATCGGGTATTTTTTTAGTGCTGCAAGCATATCGGCATGGGATTCACGGTTGTGCAGTAGCACAGGGGTATCAAGCTGTAGCGCTAACCTAAGCTGTGCCTCAAATAGCTGCATCTGCATAGTTTTATCGGTGTCGTAGTAGTAATCAAGACCACACTCGCCCAGTGCTACTGTCTTGTCCTCGGCAAGCAACGCAGGAAGCTCCTTTTCTACAACCTGCAGTAGATAATCAATCTCGTTATCACGAAGTGCTTCAGGGTGTAGACCATATGCGCTATATATTTTTGGATAGCGTAATGATAGCGATCTGCTAACCTTAAAATCACTTGGCTCTGCGCAGCAGTCCACAATGCCTACAACATTATCGGAAAAAAGTTGCTGTAAAAGGATGTCTCGATCACCATCATAGGTTGAGGAATTATAGTGCGCGTGACTGTCAAATATCATCTGAAATGTACCTCACCTCTACCTTTTGGATACGCTGATCAACAATATCAACTACCGTGAATTCGAAATTATCATCCACTATTTTTTGGCCATTTTCCGGAATAGCACCAAGCATATCAAGAATGTATCCGGCAAGGCTTATATCGCCAATACCTTTTGGTGGCTTTAGGTCGATAAACTCATACAGGTCTAACAGTGGTGTATCCCCTGTCATACGCATACTGCCATCTGATTCTGTGTGTATCTCTCGCAGTACCTCATCGTACTCGTCCCATATCTCACCTACAAGCTCTTCTAAAATATCTTCAAGCGTAACGATACCCTCGGTACCGCCAAAGCTGTCAACAACTACTGCAATATGCGTTTTTTCTCTGTCAAAAAGGCGCAAAAGCTCTAACAATGGCATTCTTGGTGGGATATAAATCGGCTTTTGCATTAAAGTTTCTATACACACATCACCGCCACTAAGAAGTGCTGCAAAAAAATCTTTTTGGTTTAGAACACCTACAATCTCGTCGATACTTTTTTCATAGACAGGAAGCCTTGTAAACCTATCCTGTAAAAATGTATTTTTAAACAGCTCTATCTCGGAATCCATCGGTAGTGCCACAATATCGACGCGGTGGGTAACAATATCACCTGCAAGTTTGCCGGAAAACTGCAACGCCGACTGTATCATATCGGATTGCTGTTCCTCAATGACCCCCTCGTCCTCAATCTCCTCAATAATTACGCGAAGTTCCTCCTCGGTCATAGTGGTTGATTTGCCGTTATCCTGTTTAACAAGCTTTGATGCCATCTTTCTAAGTATCATTAATAGAATTATTACCGGCCAAAATATAATGCGCATCGCAATCAGAACAGGAGATGCAACCTTTAAAAGTGACTCCGGTACCTGGTTTGCCAAACTTTTGGGAAGCACCTCGCCAAAAATAAGCACAACAACTGTAATTATAACCGTTGCAAGACCTACGCCGGATGCACCAAAAAGTTCGGTAAATATTACTGTACTTAATGATGCAGAAAGAATATTTACTATATTGTTGCCGATAAGCAATGCTATAAGGGTTTTATCGTAACCACCAATAAGATCGAGAGCACGACCGGCAGCACGGTTGCCATCCTCCTTCTCTACCTTAAGTTTTACCCTTGATGAAGCGGTAAGCGCTGTCTCAGATGAGGAAAAGAATGCAGACAGTAAGATTAATACAACCAGTATTGGTACCATTACCGGTAACATTTCGGACATTTTGTTTTTCTCCGTATAAATTCTAACTAAACTTTTATGCCAAACTTAATTAAAGCCTGTTTTGCTGCTTGTTGCTGTGCAGCTTTTTTACTACGTGCAGAGCCGGTGCCAAGTAGTTCACCTGTAAGGCTTACATTTGTTTCAAATAGCTTATCATGATCCGGACCCTGCTCGCCTACTATCTCATATACTGGTGGCGAATCATAATGCTTTTGAATATATTCCTGTAGCCTTGTTTTATAATCTTCAAACTGGTCGTCCATGCGAAGATGTTTTTTTAACAGTGACTCTATCGGGGCTAACCCTCCGTCTAAAAACATTGCACCAAGAAGTGCCTCAAATGCATCTGCCAGTATTGAAGGACGGCGATTACCCCCACCCGAAAGTTCACCTTTTCCAAGCAGTAGGTGATCACCAAGTTGTAATTCCTGTGCCATCTTGTAAAGACTATCCTCACATACAACACCTGCACGGCGGCGGGTAAGTTCCCCCTCCGGCCTATCTGCATCCTCACTATATAGGCGTTGTGAAACCACAAGAGAGAGTACACTATCGCCTAAAAACTCTAACCGTTCGTTACTTTTGTATCTGCCCTTACTCTCGTTTGCATAGCTGGAATGGGTCAGTGCTGTACGTAGCAGCGAGCTGTCCTTAAAGTTGTATTCAATCTTATTTTCTAAACTTTTCATACTATCCACTTTATTTTGTATCGGAGGTTGTATCATTTATCATCCCCTGTTCGATACGGTTACATACATCATTTTCTGCACAGGATATTGCCTGACGAATTGCATTTTTTATTGATTTTGCATCGGACGAACCATGCGCCTTAATAATAGGTTTTGAAAGTCCAAGAATAGGTGAGCCACCATACTCCGATGGGTCCATCTTTGCCTTAAAGCCTTTAAAGCCGCTTTTTAAAAGTAAAGCTGCAAATTTTGTTTTGGCATTTTGGAACATCATCTCCTTAAGGTTTACCGTCATCATCTTAGCTACACCCTCGGCAGTTTTTAACATGATGTTTCCGGAAAATCCATCGGTTACAATTACATCCACACCACCTAAGAATAGCGTTTTCGCCTCTATAAATCCTACATAGTTAAGGTCGCTATTCCTTAACAGCTCGGATGCCTGTTGCTCTAACTCTCTGCCCTTGCTTTCTTCAACACCGTTACAAAGTATGCCGATGCGTGGGTTTTTTACATTAAGCACACCTTTTGCATAGCTATCGCCCATGCGTGCAAACTGCATAAACATCTCTTTACGGCAGTCGGTATTTGCACCGGTATCAACCAGTACAAAGGGGTGTTTAAGGCCGGGGATAACCGTACCGATAGCACCTCTTTTAACACCTTTTAGTCGTTTAACTATAAGTGTACCGCCGGCAAGTACTCCACCGGTAGAGCCGGCAGAAACAAGGCAGTCGCCCTTGCCTTCTTTAAGAGCATTTAGTGCCACATAAAGGGATGTAGTCTTGCGTTTTATAATAGTGGATGGCTCTTCACAGATATCAAATTCGTCCTCGGCATCTATAAGTTCCATTCCGGAAATATCATATGCTTTTTCTTTTGCACAGGCTTTAATCTTTTCGATGTTACCGCAAAGGGTAATATCGGCCGACAGCTCGCTTTTTGCCATTACTGCACCCTCTAAAACTGCGTGTGGTGCGTTGTCTCCTCCAAAAACGTCTAAAATAACCCTCATAACAAAACCTCCAAAAGATAACTAAAAATCAAGCCGGAAAAGGCTATAAGCAAAAAATAAAGTAATGTGCAGATTGCAAGGATTACATCTTTACCGCTAAACTTCATGCGGTGTAACCTTGTCCTGCCGTCACCGCCATTATAACAGCGGCATTCCATAGCCATTGCAAGTTCATCTGCCCTTCTAAAGGCCGATACAAAAAGCGGTATAAGAATGGGTATCATTGCCTTAACACGTTGTGCAATGTTGCCCTCGTCGAACTGTGCTCCCCTTGCACGTTGTGCAGTTATTATCTTCTCTGTTTCCTCAAGTAGTGTTGGGATAAATCGAAGGGCGATTGTCATCATCATAGCAAGTTCGTGCACCGGCAACTTTATTATCTTTAACGGAGACAAAACTGATTCTATTGCCGATGTTAAAAGAATAGGCGATGTTGTGTATGTTAGCAGGGAAGACCCAATAATAAGTAGGGCAATTCTGCTTGCCATAAGTGCCGCAAATCCAAGGCCTTGCCAACTTAATGTAATTCCAAACAGGGTAAATATTGGATCACCGGAGATGAAAAAACCGTTTAACACAAGGGTGAATAATAATATAGGAACTATAGGTTTTAAACTTTTTAGTATTAGTTTAAATGGAATAGTTGCAGCATGGTAGGCCATTAATACTAAAATAAGTGCAAGCAACACTCCAAGTGGGTTTGAATCGATAAACAACACCACAGCATAACCTACCGTAAGTATTAACTTTAACCTTGCATCGGCATTGTGCAAGGTCGAGTTACCCGGTAGATGCTGCCCTATGGTAATGTCGGTTAGGGTCATTGGTTTCCTTTCCTGTGTATCTAAAGTCTTTCTAACAACCTTTCGGCCGCATAATCTATTGTATAAACGTCGGTGGCTATATCCACCCCTGCCTGTTTAAGACCTAAAAATAGTGAGGTGACCTCTGGGATTGATAGTTTTAGGTCGGCAAGTTCTTGTGACTTTTCAAATATTTTTGGCATGGTATCATAGTAGGCAATATTTCCACCCTTTAAAACCATAACCTTCTCTGCATACTCTGCAATATCATCCATTGAATGGGATATCATAATTACTGTTGATCCAGTCTCCTTGCGGTAACCTTTTAGAAGGTTAAGAAGACTTTCCCTTCCAGCAGGATCAAGCCCGGCAACCGGCTCGTCCAGAATAAGCACCGAGGGGCGCATAGAAAGCACACCGGCAATTGCAACCCTGCGTTTCTGCCCACCGGATAGCTCGAACGGACTTTTTTCGAGAATATCATCCGAAAGCCCCATTGCTTCGGCGGCATAACGTACACGGGTGTCTATCTCCTCGCTACTTAACTTCATATTTTTAGGACCAAAAGCTATATCCTCATACACCGTTTCGCAAAACAGTTGGTGTTCCGGCATCTGAAAGCAGATACCAACCTTATAGCGTAGCTGTTTAGTTGTAGAAGCATCCTTGCCATATTCAAGTCCATCTATCGATACCGTGCCGCTGTCCGGCTTTCGAAGGCCGCCAATTATCGAAACAAGGGTAGACTTTCCGCTACCGGTCGCACCTATTAAACCGATGAAGGCATTATCCTCCACCTCAAAATTAATATCATTTAGCACATGATTTGCCTCCCCAATAGGGTTGCGGTAGGCAAAATTTAGGCCGGTAACTTTTAACATTCTTTCCTTTCGTTATCATTTAAGTAGCGGCAACAGAATGTCTTTAGCCTGTTGCTCGGTAAGTACATCGGGCGGTAGTTTAGCACCCTTTGCAATAAGTTTGTCCCACAATACCTTGATTGCAGGTGGACGTAGACTATACTTTTTTAATAATGCTGTATCGTTAAAAACCTCAAAGGGAGTACCCTCCATAACTTTTAGCCCATCCGACATTATTATCACACGATCGGCGGTTAAAGCCTCTTCCATATAGTGTGTTATGTGTATTACGGTAACACCTCTCTCGTTACCGAGGCGTTTTGCCACCGATAGCACCGAAGCCCTCCCGTTAGGGTCCAGCATTGCTGTAGATTCATCCAGTACAAGATATTTCGGTTCCATAGCAAGAACACCGGCAATTGCAACCCGTTGTTTCTGTCCACCGGAAAGTTTATGTGGTTGAGATTTAGCAAAGCGGCTTATTCCGGTAAGTTCCATCGCCTGGTCTATACGGCGACGCATATCGGATGGGTCTACGCCTAAGTTCTCAAGTGCAAATGCTACATCTTCCTCAACGATGGTGGCCACAATCTGGTTATCAGGATTTTGAAAAACCATTCCTACACGTCGTCGAATGTCTAAAAGGTTATCATGTTTTGCAGTGGATAGATCATCCACAACTACATCCCCCTCGTCCGGGACAAGTAGACCGCAAAGCATCTTTGCAAGGGTAGATTTTCCGCTACCGTTTGCACCAAGAATACAAAGCACCTCACCCTCACAGATGTTAAGTGACACACCTTTGAGAGCCTCTATCTCGCCATAGCTAAACCTTACATTCTCTATCTTTATCATCTTTTCCTAATTCCACTGTGCTATTGCACTGCCGCCGCAGGGCAGTACCATACCTGTATCCTTTACCGGTAGGCCAATCTCGTCCGAGGTTACCTGTATGCCCTGCCTATCGCAGTAACGATTTAAAAGCATTGCCGATACGGCAGGTGATATGCCTGCGGTATAACCGTTTACGACCAAAAATAGCGGATTATCACTAAGTAGATCGGCGGCATTTTTTATAAGTGTCGCAAGCTCTTTTTCCAGCTGCCATACCTCACCGGACGGCCCCCTGCCGTAGCTTGGTGGATCCATAATTATTCCGTCATATCGGTTTCCCCTACGTTGTTCACGCAGTAAAAACCTTGCGGCATCATCTATTAACCAGCGACAGGGCTTATCAGATAGGCCGCTGGCCTCGGCATTCTCTCTCGCCCAGCTTACCATGCCCTTTGCAGCATCAAGATGTACAAGATTTGCACCGGCACTAAGGCAGGCGAGTGTTGCCGCGCCGGTATAACCAAATAGGTTAAGTACCTTTGCACTGGGTCTGTTTTGTAGTTTTTCTCTATAAAAATCCCAGTTAACTGCCTGTTCGGGAAAAAGTCCGGTGTGCTTAAAACCAGTAGGGGAGATAATAAATTTTAGATCCTTATAACCTATCTCCCAACGTAACGGTAATTTCTTTTTATATTCCCACTGTCCACCGCCGGTAGTTGCACGGTGGTAGACTGCATCAGCTTTTTTCCACAAGTCAGGAAAGCTCGGCTCGGCAATTGCAACAGGATCAGGGCGGCTTAGGATATAATCACCCCAACGCTCCAACCTCCTGCCGTCACCGATGTCAAGCAGACTGTAGTCCTTCCATTCGGTAGAAAACCTCATTAATTTGGCAACCTCTCCTTGATTTTTTTTGCAATAAGTCCGGCAACAACCTCTATCCTTGCAAGATCCTGTCCCTCGACCATTACTCTAATTAATGGCTCGGTGCCGGAAACACGTACAAGTACACGTCCCTCGCCCATAAGCGATTGCTGTTGTGCCTCTATAAAACCTTCGATATACTCATCTCGGCGATACTTCTCTTTGCCCTCGGCAGAGACTGTAATATTTTCCATAACCTGTGGATATTTATCGTAAACCTGTGTAAGATCGCTTGCAGAATATTTGCTCTGTGCAAGCAGCTGTAAAAATAGCGCGGCTGTAAGCTGCCCATCACCGGTCGTGGAATGTTTTTTCAATATAAGATGTCCGCTTTGTTCACCACCTATGTCGTAACCTTCTTCACGCATATTCTCTAAAACATATCGATCACCTACGGCGGTAGTCGAGCAGTTAATGCCGATAGATTTCATGTATTTCATAAAGCCGAGGTTGGACATAACGGTAACTACAACGGTGTCCCTTGCAAGTTCTCCGCGTTTTTTCATATCCTTTGCAAGTGCCGCAATGATTCTATCACCATCCAGCTCGTTGCCTTTTTCGTCTACGCATAGGCATCTGTCGGCGTCGCCATCGAATGCAACACCAATATCATATTTGCCCTGTAGTACCTTTTCACGTAGGCTTTTTAGGTGGGTAGATCCACAATCTTTATTAATGTTAATTCCGTCCGGTTCACAGCCAATAACCTCGATATCGGCACCAAGCTGCTTAAATAGTATCGGAGCTGTCTCACTGGCCGAGCCGTTTGCACAATCTAACAACACCTTTAATCCATCCAACTTGGTAGAAACACAGCCTGCTATATATTCTACATAATCCTGAACGCCGGTTTTACTGCGTGTAATCCTACCTGTCGCATCACCTGCGGCGGTAACTATAGTTGCCTCTTTTTCAGGCTCAAGTATATAACTCTCTATCTCTTCTTCTACAATATCCGGTAGCTTGTAGCCGTCATGGTTAAATATTTTTATACCGTTGTATTCGGCAGGGTTATGCGATGCCGATATAACAAAACCTGCACTTGCATGATAGCGCTGTGTGAGCAGTGCAATAGCCGGTGTAGGAAGTACACCAAGTAACATAACATCACAACCTACCGAGCATATGCCGGCAGCAAGAGCGCTTTGTAGCATGTCACCGCTTATTCTTGTATCACAACCTATTACATAAAGAGGTTTTTCCTTACTTGTTTTAGAAAGAACCGAAGCAGTTGCACGGCCTATTTTCATTGCGAGTTCTGGCGTTAACTCACTTCCTGCAATTCCACGAACGCCGTCGGTACCAAAAAACTTACCCATAAATCTCTCCTAAATTTACTGTTATACTTTAATAATATTCAATCTATATAAGTAATAGCCGCTATGGCTATATTAACACTGAAAAAACTATTTTTTATCGTTGTTTCTTTTATTAAATGCCCCTATCATAGTTCCTACAATCATTCCAAGTGCTATTCCTATGCCGTAGTTATCTACGATGGTACCCACAATAACTCCGAAAAGCACACCTAGCGATATACTCATAGACATCCTTGTGGGTGGGGGATTATTTTTGTTGTCGTTATTATCTTGCATGTAGTTACCAACTGATGTTATAGCTAAAGTTGCTACTAGTCCATAAAGGTGATCTGAGCACTATCCTCTACCTGCTTTGGCTTAAATCCTAATCTTTCATATGCCGCAGTAGTGACTATTCGACCCCTCGGTGTTCGGGATAACAGTCCTTGTTGCATAAGGTATGGTTCGCATACATCCTCTAATGTAACCGACTCCTCACCCAGCGCCGCCGCCAGCGTTTCAAGCCCTACAGGGCCGCCGCTATATAGCTCTATTATTGCACGTAGTAGATTACGGTCAAGACGATCAAGACCAGATTCATCTATATCCAATCGCTTAAAAGCATCCTCTACCGCCTTGCCGCTAATAGTACCATCGCCCAGAATATCGGCAAAATCCCGAACTCTGCGCAGTAGGCGATTAGCTATACGAGGTGTCCCCCTTGCCGCTATTGCGAGGGTATCGGCCCCATTTTTATCACATGGGATGCCAAGTATACCGGACGATCGGCGAATAATCTGCGAAATCTCGTCTTTATCGTATAGATCTAACTTTAATAATACCCCAAAACGATCACGCAGTGGGCCTGTCATCTGACCTGCTCTTGTGGTTGCACCCACAAGGGTAAACCGTGGAAGATTAATACGTATAGATTGTGCAGATGGACCCTTACCGATTATGATATCCAACGCAAAATCCTCAAGCGCCGGATACAAAACCTCTTCCACCTGACGCGAAAGGCGGTGTATCTCGTCTATAAAAAGCACGTCACCCTCTTGCAGGTTGGTGAGTAGGGCGGCAAGATCGCCTGCCTTTTCTATTGCAGGACCACTTGTTATGCGTATCTGCACGCCCATTTCGGCCGCTATAATGCCGGCAAGAGTTGTTTTACCAAGTCCCGGTGGGCCATACAAAAGGATATGATCAAGAGGCTCTTCCCTTTTTTTTGCAGCAGCAATATATACCGAAAGATTTTCTTTAATTTTACTTTGCCCTATATATTCCGCAAGGCATTTAGGCCTTAACGAACCGTCGCTATCCTCCGGTGATTGATCGGGCGAGAGTAGCCGTAGCTCCTCACTTTGTTCAAACATATAACTTTGTTACCTCGTTATTTTGCAAATCGTTTAAGTGCAAGCTTTATTATCTCCTCGGTTGGTAGGTTATCATCAAGCCCTGATATTGCAGCTGCGGCCTCACTACGGCTGTAGCCCAAGGCGACTAGTGCGGCAACCGCCTGTGCACTACCACCGGTAACCGGCATTGCTGATGCAATAGTGCCGTTATCGCCAATGTCTAGCGATGTTGCCTTATCCTTTAGCTCCAGCACAATTCGCTGTGCGAGCTTAGGTCCTACGCCGTTTGCTGCGGTAAATGTTTTGTGGTCAGCGGCCGCAATGGCAAGCATTATCTTTGTAGGGGATAGGGTATTTAGTATTGCAATACCCACCTTAGGGCCGACACCCGATACCGATATAAGAATACTAAACACAGTTTGTTGCTGTTCGGTCTCAAAACCAAACAGCTCAAATGCATCCTCCTTTACGTTAAGGTAGGTAAATATAGTAGCATCGCTTCCGACCTTTAGGGCGCAGGCGGCCGATGATGGCATCATAACTTTAAAGCCGACACCGCCACATACCATAACAACGCTATCCGGCGTTTGATGTGTTATTTTTCCGGTTAGGGAATGTATCATAAAATCCTCATAATATCAGCTAAACCTCGGGAAGTATTGTCGCACTACCTCTTGCGCTGTGACCGTGACAGATTGCAAGGGCAACAGCATCGGCTACGTCGTCCGGCTTAGGTGCGGCATTAAGCTTTAACATAATTCTTGTCATCTCCTGTACCTGAGATTTTGTTGCTCTGCCATAACCTGTTACCGACATCTTAACCTGTAACGGGGTATACTCATATATCGGTATACCCTTTAGGCGTGCGGCAAGCAGTATAACACCCCTTGCCTCGGCAACGGCTATTGCCGTTTTATGGTTACTTGTGAAAAATAGTTCCTCTATCGACATGCAGTCCGGTTTAAAGCGGACAATAAGCTCTGTTATGTCGCTAAAAACTGTCTCTAATCTGTGAGAAAACAGTATTCCGGCAGGTGTGGTTACAGCACCACAACTTATAAGCGAAAAGCTGTTACTATCGTAGTCTAAAACTGCTGTACCTACGGTAGCATATCCGGGGTCGATGCCAAGAATTCGCACTTAACTCCTTAATGTAAAATATACCTCATTATAGTATATCATAATGCAGCTTATTTTGCAAATTTTAGCCAAGGTAGGGCAGTAAAAAACGCTATTTGTTAAGCTAGATGCAAGGTATAAGGTACACACAGTATTCTAAAAGGGGGCTGGCTAAAAAGGTGGTTTTGATTATTATGCTTTTGCTATAGATAATCCGTTTAGATATACAGCCTTTGTGGCATAGTCGGCATCGGTTATAAACAGGTCGGCCCTCTTGCCAACCTCAATACTGCCTATCTCGGAGTCAATATCTGCAGCCTTTGCAGGGTTTATGGTTGCTGCGGTGATTGCCTCCTGTGGTGTTACGCCAAAGGAAATTGCACGGCGCATACAGTCGGCTAATGTTGTGGCAGACCCTGCTATAGTCCCGTCAGCAAGGGTTGACTTATAATCCTTAACATATATTGTTTGCCCACCAAGCTGATACTCGCCATCGGAAAGTCCGGTAGAGGATATCGAATCACTTATAAGACAAACCTTACCTTTAAACCGATCAAATGCAGTACGTACAACAGATGGATGCAGATGGATACCGTCCGAAATAATCTCTACATAGTCGGCAAAGTCACCTGCTGCACCTATAACACCAGGTTCACGGTGACCAAAGGGGGACATTGCATTAAATAGATGGGTTACATGTCTTGCACCGGCAAGCATTCCGGCCTTTGCCTCATCATAGCTTGCATTACTGTGGGCGATGGATACCCTTGTCATCTGGCTTACCTTACGGATAAAGTCGATAGCGCCATCACATTCAGGTGCCACATCTACAAGCCTAATCGTGCCAAAGCTCACATCATATAGTCGTTCAAAGGTGTCAAAATCCGGTGCAAAGATATTCTCGGCAGACTGCGCACCCTTTTTAGATGTGTTAATATAGGGGCCTTCCATATTTATTCCCCACATGGTTGCCATACCGTCTTTTGGAAGGTGGCAAAACTTACCGGCACGATCGAAAAGTGGGGTTAACACCTCTTCATTAAACGACATGGATGTACCAAGAAAGGAGGTAATGCCCTGTGTTGCAAGAAATGTTGCAATATTTTCAAGGTCCCCCTCGTTGCCGTCGCAAAAGTCTGTGCCGTAACTTGCATGGACATGTATATCTACAAGTCCGGGCAAAACATAGCAGTTTTGTGCATCATACAATATATCACCATCTAAACTATCTGAAATGGCGGTTATCCTACCCTCTGATATGCCGATATCTGCCTTTATAAAACTGCCTCTGAAAAATATAGTACCATTTTTAACTATCTTCATTCCGCTGACCTTTCGTTAATAATAATGTCTACCGCACGGTGTGCAAGCATAATTCCGGCAACCGATGGAACAAATATACAGCTTGATGGGGCCGGGCGGCTACCCTGTTTTGCAGTTTCCTCTGCAAAGCAGCCCGCCGATTTTTCGTCGGAGTATATTGCCTTTACACCATAGATATTTCTTTTTTTAAGTTCCCTGCGCATAACCCTTGCTAAAGGGCAGTTCGCTGTTTTTTCAATCGTTGTGAATTTAAGCCTTGTAGGGTCGGTTTTACCTGCAGTGCCAAGGCAACAAAGAATCTCGGTGGATACACTGTAACAGCCCTGAATTAATAATAGTTTCGTTGTTACAGTGTCTACCGCATCTATAACAACATCGTAGTTAGCTAGGTTAAAATCACAGATGTTTTGTGAATCAACAAAGCAATCCCTGGCATCGATATTTAAGTTTGGAGTGATTTCAGCTAATCTATCTGCCATGACCTGTGCCTTGCGCCTACCTATAGTGGTAGTGGTTGCGGCTATTTGTCGGTTAAGGTTACTTGTCTCATAGCTATCACCGTCAACTATTGTTATGTTTCCTATGCCACTTCGCACTAGTGCTTCGGCTGTAAATCCGCCTACACCACCAAGACCAAAAACTGCAACATTTGCATTGCTTAGCTTTTGTAGTGCGTGCTGTCCGTACAACGGCTCTAATCGTTTGAATGCCTCACTCATTGAGTTACCTTGTAGATATTTGCCTCAAATGGGCGAAGCAACGAGGTAAAGTCGCCATAGCTACAGTAAAGCGGCACCATCTTTGTTATCTCACCACGGCGGTTAATAGTGCGTTCGGTAATATTACATTCAATATAATAACGTTCGCCGTTATATACTCTAAAATAGCAAAAATAGTTTTTATCCCTTGAAAATACCGGTAAAAACTTACCGTACACAAAAGCCTTGTGTTCTTTACGAATTCCGATTAACTTGCTATAACATTCAAATACGCCGTTTTTATAGTTGTCGTCCTTGGGACGTGGTCTTTCTCCCGAAAGTCCGTATTCCTGACCTTGTCGTAGAATTGGGCTACCCTTTAGGGTCATCATTAAGACGGCAAGCATCTCCGCAACCCTATCTTTATAAAGCCATCTGGGTTGTAGGCGGTGTAACATTCTTGTCCCTTCATCAAGGCATAAGGCAGACCAACAGTTGTCCGGTAGCTGTTGATTACGAACGATATACTGCTTTAGCCTATTAAAATCATATGGTTTATCAGGGTTACCGATATTGCCATAAACCATATTAAGTTCACCACGGTTTTCACAGGTTAAAAGTTTGGTTCGCTCATACCCTACGTCCGAAAGAAAGCCAATGGTAACAATATTATTATAGTTATTAAAACAGTTAAGGCTATAGCTTCGCATAGTTTCATGCATTGTCGAATTATCGCCTATACAAATTGCTATACCGTTAATGCCTCTATCTAACAGCTGCTGTGCCTGTTGCAAATTTACAGCGGTAACGATTAATTTTTTATCCGACTGATGCAACATATGTAGCATAGAATCAAGTTCGGCACAACTTTTTGGCGAGGAATTGAGCCATATTGTTTCCACCGAAAGCAGGTGAAGTTGAGGCAACTTGTGCGCTAGCTCCTCGGCAGTTTCGCAGTATAATCTATAATAAATGGTTTCTTTCCACCATTCGACTACAGGCTCACACGGGGTATCCCCTAAAAGCTGTTCGTCGTATGCGTTTATATTATCGATATACTGCTCTAACCTTTCGTCATCATACAATGGCAGTGTAATACGGATCAGCTGTCGAAGGGTAAGTCGCTGCAGTTTCCCTCGGGTCAGAAGAGTTTGAGGTATCCCCTTATCTTGCACAAATCGTTCTATTATGTCTGCCGCAAGTGGGTTTTGGAGTAGATCACTCAAGCTACTGTCAAGATTGAATTTGCCCATTTTTTTCTCCGTTAAATAAAGCTATTAATATTAATTTTTTGCAGAAATTTAAAATGATAAAGACAACAAAACTCCTGAAAAGGATATAATCCCGTTCAAGAGCTTTGTAATATGGTTTTAAATTATGTCGATGCTATCGCCTAAATCGGCACCGTTAACACCAATATCCTGCATGTTTATAGTACGGCGTTTTATCCTGTGCTCTTCTGACGTTTCGTGGATATAATCCTTTATCTCGCGAGAGTTCTTAATATGTTCTAACGTAAGGGTGGGATGGGTAACATCACCTGTATGACATACAATTGTGCCAAGGCCAAATATCCTCTCAAAGAGGCTTGCATTAAGGGTAACATCCTGAACTTTGTACATATAGCAATCAAACTCGGTTCGGTTTAAAAAACCTTTTTGTATAGTTAGGGTTTCTTCGTTAACTTCATAGACGGTGAATGTAAAGGGCAATCCGAAAAACACCCACCTTTTGCGTTCTCTGTAAGCCATAATATTACTCCTTATCCTCATCTATCGAAAAAAGTTTTGTGCTTAAATATTTCTCGCCCCTATCAGGGAATATAACTACCATAGTTGCAGAGTGTCCCTGTACCGCAATATCCTCGGCTGCGGCAAGTGCCGCACACATAGCGGCTCCACTACTCATCCCTACAAACAGACCTTCTTTTGCAACAATATCTCTTGCGCAGCTAAAGGCTTCCTCACTCTCTACCATTATGGAGCGGTCTATCTTGCTTTTATCGTAAAGGGCGGGTACTATAGCCTCCTCCATGTTTTTTAGTCCCTGAATATAGTGGCCTTTAATGGGTTGTGCCTCGATAATTTGTATATCGGGGTTGTTCTCCTTTAAACCCTGACCAACACCCATAATTGTTCCGGATGTTCCGATAGATGATACAAAGTGGGTTATCTCTCCACCTGTCTGCCTATATATTTCACTTGCAGTTGTTTTATAATGAGCCAGCTTATTATACTTATTAGTAAACTGGTCGGTACAGAAATAGCTATCACCTTGCGTTGCCATCTTATCCTTGACATATCGAATAGCACCGTCGGTACCCTCGGCGGCGGGGGTAAGTATTACCTTTGCACCGAATGCCTTTATCATCTGCCGACGTTCTACCGAAACGGCCTCACTCATTACTATCTCTACAGGGTATCCCAGAACCCTACCTATCATAGCTATCGAAATTCCGGTATTGCCACTTGTAGCCTCAATTATAGTTTTGCCTTTGCAAAGTTCACCATTTTTTTGTGCTTCAAAAAGCATAAAGTATGCAATCCTATCCTTTATGCTTCCGGTAGGATTAAATCCTTCTACCTTGGCATATATTCTGATATTCTCGTGTGGACACAGATGATTTATCCTTACTAGTGGGGTGTTGCCTATAGCACTGAGTATATTACCGTGTACCATTGATACGATCCTTTCCTACTTAAACTACTTAATTATTTCGATAGCATGTTTTACAACCTCTATCGTTGCTTCCTCATGCTTACCTGCATTTTGACCATCTATGGTCCAATCTATCAGTCTATCTGTTTTAACCGAAATGTGTGATGATACTATAAATGTAATAAAATCGACATTATTATCTACCGGCTCCAACGATACAAGCAGGTTAACAAGTTTTTGTATATCGTTAACGTTAGAGGGTCTTCGTACAAGTGTTACCTCAAACATGCCGTCATCCAATTCGGTTGTATTTTCAAACATTCGCCTAAAGCCCGCAATAGAAACAGTATTGGTAATCATACAGATAAGATAGTCACCCTCTATTATACCATTGTCATGTTCTAATGTTATATGCACATCTTTAAGATGTTGCAAATCTTTAAGTGCCTCGAATACATATGCGGCTGCACCGAAAAGCTGTTTGTTTTGCTGTGGGGTTGAGAATGTAAGTGTAGTAAACAGCCCAAAAGCTGCGGCATATATAAAGGGGCGGCCGTTAAGCTTACCAATATCACAGGCCGAGGAGCTACCTTCGCATATCATCTTGGCAGCCTGTAGTGGCTGGCCGGGCATTCCAATTGTATGGCTAAAATCGTTTGTTGTGCCGGAAGGTATTATTCCAAGTATTGGACGCTTTTCCAGCCCATAAAGCCCTGCTACAATCTCATTTATAGTGCCATCTCCACCACAACATACTATGTTATCAAACCTATCGCCGAACTGCTTTACATAGTCTGTGGCATCACCCTCGTGTTGGGTGGGATGAACCTCTACACGGTAACCTTGTTCGGTGAAAAGGTTTACAACCGAAAAGAGAGAGTTTCCTATTCCTCCACGGCCTGCACCGGGATTAATTATCATCAACAGTTTTTTCATATACATTACCAAAAAATAGCAAATATTCTATATAGTATACCAAACTATCAATCATCATACAATACCGGGCGAATAAATCTCACAACTATTTCACTTTTTAAATGCCAATAAGATTTTCGGCAAAGTCTTCCGAATCGAGCGTAAGCCCCGGATTGTAGAACGGATCTTTTTCAAGTGAATCGCCGTAACGGCTATATAGTAGCTCCTGTTCTCTTGTAAATCGTTCCCTCTTTTCACCTTTTGTATCAAGGCCACGGCTAAGGCTTTCGTGGTGATAAAGAACAGCATAAGGTGTATATACATTATATAAACCAAGGGATTGAAGCCGTAAGCAGAAGTCAACATCGTTATAGGCAACGGCAAACTGTTCATCAAGTCCACTAAGTTGGCGATATAGCCTGCGCTTTACCATCAAGCAGGCACCGGTAACGGCTGAAAAATTGTTAGTGGCACCGATACGAAACATATAGCCGCTTTTATCTGCGGCATAGTATTTGTGACTATGGCCGGCATAACCGCCAAGGCCGACAATAACACCGCCGTGTTGCAACCTACCATCGGGATAGAGTAGCTTAGCCCCTACCGCACCGACTTCATCCTGGCAGGAAAGCCCGAGCATCTCATAAAGCCAGTCGGGTGATATAACTTCAACATCGTTGTTTAGCAGTAGAATATGTTCTCCGGTAGCTGCCATTGCACCGGTATTGCATATCTTAGAGAAGTTAAAGCCACCCTCATACTTTGCAACTACGATGCTGCCGTAGGTCTGTTTTAGCTCAGCGTAAAGATCGAATGTTTTTTGATCTTTGGAGTTGTTTTCAACAAGTATAATCTCAAAGTGAGGGTAGGTGGTCTTTTGATATATTGATTCAACACAGCGGCGAAGATCCTCGGCATGGTCGCTTGTTGGAATCACTATGGATACCTTAACACCGTTTGTAACCTTGTACTTTACATGGCAGGTAGAGGGGAAAAGTCCGGTTACCACCTCGGCGCGTATACGGCGCCTTGCAAGATGCTCGCTAACTGCAGTTTCGGTGGCAAGCTGTACATAAGGTTTTGCAGCTGTTCCGCCGGAGGTAGAGCCGGAATGAACTCTCCAATAGTATAATATTTTTTGTAGATGGTAAAAGCTACAGCCCTCGTCATACACTCTTAGTATAAAATCGTGATCTTGACTACCGTCAAAAGCAGGACGCAGGCCGCCAAGTTTTATAAATATCTCCTTTTTAACTACCGAGAGATGGCAGATATAGTTACAAGATAGCAGATAGTGTGGTGAGAAATCCGGCTTAAAGTGGGTGGCTGTAGGCATCTTGTAATCGGTATCAAAAAGTGCCTCGTCAGAGTAGATAAAGTCAGCTTTTGTGGTCTCGAATGCCTTTGCTATCTGATAAAATGCATCGGGTGCCAATATGTCATCATGGTCACAAAATGCAAAATACTCACCCGTTGCAAGCGTTGCGGCAGCGTTTGTATTTGCGCTTATGCCACTGTTTTTAACCTTAATGTAATTTACACGTATATCGTTAAGTGACTTAATATATTCGCCTACATAGCTGTGATCGACATCCGATGCATCGGCAAAACATAGCTCGAAAAAGCGGTAGCTTTGTAGTAGCAGGCTGTCACACAGCTGTTCTAGATGTTCTTTGTCTGTATTATATAAAGGGACAAGTAGACTTATTAATCCTATGTCTATCTGCTCACGTTGTTCCTCCAGCTCCTCGTAGGAGGGGATAAATCTTCCATATCTACTTCGTGTGCGACGTTTTAAAAACTTTGTGAGTTTTTGCATCGTCATCGATAGGCCTTCTTCACGAATCCCTTTAAAAAACAGGTTGATTAACGCTTTGATCCTTTGTATCTTTTGGGACATTAATCGACAACTTCCTTTCCTATACGTTAAAACGGAATAATGTTACGTCGCCGTCCTGCATTACATATTCCTTACCCTCACTTCTAACAAGGCCCTTTTCCTTCGCGGCGTTCATGCTACCACAATCCATAAGTGCATCAAATGCCACAATCTCGGCACGGATAAAGCCACGCTCAAAATCGGTGTGGATTTTTCCGGCTGCTCCGGGTGCCTTTGTACCCTTTTCTATCGTCCATGCCCTTACCTCTTGCTCTCCGGCGGTAAGGTAGCTTATCAAGCCAAGTAGATCATAGCTTTCGGTAATAAGGCGATCAAGTCCGGTGGACTCTATCCCAAGATCTTTTAAGAATTCCTCTTTTTCTTCCTGTGGTAGTACAGCACACTCGGCCTCTAACTTTGCACAGATAGCTATACATCCACTGCCCTCTTTATCGGCATGCTCTTTAACCGAGACAAGGTATTTATTCTCTTCGCCCGAGATAAGTTCATCCTCCGATATGTTGGCAGCATATATTATCGGCTTTGCCGACAATAATGGGATTGTAGCAAAAAATTCCGACTCCTGCTCGGTTTGGGGCTCGAATCCCCTTGCATTTTTTCCTTCCTCCAGATGGGCGCAAAGCCGTTTAAGCATCTCGGCATCAAGCAGGGCAGATTTATCGGCCTTAGCAGCCTTGTTTTTGTTTGCAAGCCAACGCTCACATAGTTCAAGGTCGGCAAGGCATAGCTCTATATCGATTGTCTCTATGTCACGAACAGGATCGACGCTACCGTCCACATGGACAACATCCCCCTCCTCGAAACAGCGGCAAACATGGACAAGGGAATCCACCTCACGCACATGGGATAGGAATTTGTTGCCAAGCCCTTCCCCTTTAGCTGCGCCACGCACTAGGCCGGCAATATCCACAAACTCGATAACCGCTGGGGTAAACTTTTTTGGGTTGTACATCTTTGCAAGCGCATCAAGCCTTGCATCAGGTACCGGAACTATGCCTACATTAGGCTCGATAGTACAAAAGGGGTAGTTTGCCGCCTGTGCACCTGCTCCGGTTATGGCATTAAAAAGTGTGCTTTTGCCGACATTCGGCAGACCGAGTATTCCAAGTTTCATTATAATTCCTATTTAATATTTATACTTTTGTACTATTATATCAAAAAATTGTCTTACATTCAAGTTAGAAATAAAGCTATTTGGCAAAAACACTTGCAATTTAGAGGTATCTGTGATATAATTTTGTCAATGAATAGTTGATTGATGAAAGTGAGGACCGAAAAGTCTCACTTTTTTATTTCGAGGTATTAAATGTCAAAGGTAACAGATGCAGTAGCCAAGATGGCTACACCGTTTGCAGAGGAACGTGGTTTACGTCTATGGGATGTCCGTCTGGATAAAGAGGGACCTAATCGTTTTTTGCGCATCTTACTGGATGGTGAACGTGCGGTAGATATAGATGATTGTGAGGCTGTAAGTCGTGGTGTAGACCCGCTTTTAGATGAGGCAGACCTTATTTCTGACGCCTATTTTTTGGAGGTTTCCTCCGCTGGGCTTGGGCGCCGACTTACAAAACAGGAGCATTTTGACCTTATGACAGGTAGTGAGGTAACCGTTGCACTGTATAGTGCCGAGAATGGCGAAAAAGAGCATATGGGTGTGCTTACGCAACGGGACAAGGATACTATAACAATCAACAGTACTGAACAGCTGACCTTTGCGGTATCAAATGTTAAGTACGTTAAGCTAAACGACGATCTGAATCTATTTTAGGGGAGTATATTAAATGAACAGCGAGATCTTTGAAGCTATAAATATGCTGGAGCGTGAGCGTGGTATTAAAAGCGAATACCTAATCGAGAAGATTAGAAATGCACTTACCATTGCAGTTAGAAAAGATGCCGGCGTTGCCGAGGACAGCATTGAGGTTGTAATCAATCCCGATACCGAGGAATTTTCGGTTAACATACTCAAAGAGGTTGTCGAGGATGTAGCCATCCCCGAGGTAGAGATAGACGTAGAGTCCGCAAAGGAATATAAGATAGATGCAATAATAGGCGATGTACTAAGTGTTCCTTTCGACACTAAAGAGTTTCGTCGCATAGCAGCATCAAACGCAAAACAGGTTTTTCGCCAAGGCATCAAAGAGGTAGAGCGTAGCCAGCTATTTGTTGAGATGCAGGCATACCTACATCAACTTGTAACTGCCGAGGTAACTCGTGTAGATCACCGCCGTGGCTCACTATCGCTTGAGATAGGTAAAAACGAGGCAATGCTGCCCAAAAGTGAGCAGCTAGAGGGCGAGGATTTCACCGAGGGCGATCTAATTCGTGTATATGTACAGGATGTTATTGTAACCGAGAAGGGTCCAAAGGTGCTTTTAAGCCGTACCGATGCAGGTCTTGTAAAGGCACTATTTTTAACCGAGGTTCCGGAAATTGCATCCGGTATTGTGGAAATAAAGGCAATCAGCCGTGAGGCGGGACAGCGCACAAAGATTGCAGTATATTCAGAAAACGAGAATGTAGATCCGGTGGGCGCATGTATCGGATCCCGTGGTGGACGTGTTACAGGAATTGTAGAGGAGCTACACGGCGAAAAGATAGATATAGTAAAGTACAGTGATGACCCAGCCGAGTTTATTGCGGCGGCACTTGCACCGGCCGAGGTTATCTCGGTAGAGATACTGGACGAGGAGCGTCGTAGCTGTCGTGTTACCGTGCCGGATGACCAACTTTCACTTGCTATAGGCAACAGGGGCTTAAACGCAAGGCTTACAGCACATCTAACCGGTTATTCAATAGACATTAAATCGGATAGCTGATATGGCAAAAAAAACACCTATTCGGCATTGTATGGGTTGCAACAAGGGCTTAGAAAAATCATCGCTGTTAAGGATTGTACGTATAGATAACAAGGTGATGTTTGACCATACAGGCAAGGCGCAGGGGCGCGGAGCATATATATGTAAGGATGCCGACTGTTTAAAAAAGGTTATTAAATCTCGCAGGTTTAACAGGGTGTTTAAGGGGCCGATAGAGGATAGCATCTACGACATAATTGCCACCGAGATAGAGAGGGAATAGAATGGATCGGGTGTTGTCGGCATTTTCACTTGCACGTAGGGCAGGGGCGCTTGTAATTGGGTTCGATGCCGTTACTGCAGCTGCAAAAGGCAAAGGCAAGGTAGTGGTTTTAGCTTGCAGTGATATGTCCCCAAAGACCTTAAAGCGGTTGCGGTTAGTAACCGAAGTTAAGATGCTAAGTCAAGATATGGCATATTTTGATAAAATATTTAAAAAACCGGTAGGTATTTTCGGAATAACAGATGAGAATTTCGCCGGACTGATATTAAAAACGTTAGAGGAGCAAATTGTATGATAATTAGGCAAAAGGTTACAGATGTTGCAAAGGATTTCGGTATGTCTGTTAAGGCGATATCGGCTCTTTGCGGCGGCGATACACCGAAAAAGCCGGGCACTGAGCTTAACGAGGCAGAGCTTAATTCTCTTTACGACACTCTTACCGCCGAAAATTCGGTGAAGAGCTTGGACGAATATTTCGCCGAGGTTCGTACCGCCAATGCCCAAAGGCTTGAGGCGGAACATGCAGCCGAAGTTCGTGCCGGACGTACAAAATCCGTGCCAAAGCAACAGCCGGTAGTAGAAAAAGCTACAGCGGCTAAGGCTCCGAGCGTTGCTCCGGAAGCACCAAAGCCTGTCGAAAAAGTAGAGCCGGAGATAAAGGTTGAAAAGGTTGCACAACCGGTAGAAAAGGTTGCACCAATAGAGCCGAAGGCTACTACTGTTGTGCCGGATAACAATGTTGCCGCACATCAAAAGCAAAAGCCTAAAAAGACACATCAAGCTAAACCAAAGATGGAAAAGCTTGTGCCTACAGGTAGGGAGCCGATAATCGAGGTTATAGGTAAATCTGCTGCAACCGTAACGATAGATACCCGTACGGTTGATGTAAATCTTGATAAATTTACCGATCGCTACGATGATATTGCAGGCAAAAGCAATGTCAATAATGGCAACGGAAAACGTAGAAGAGACAATGTTCAGCAGGGTAAGCAAAAGTTTACAAAAAATCGCCCGCAGAACCGCCCGGGACAGGGTGGTAAAAAGCGTGAGACCGAGGCTGAGCGCCTACAGCGTATACAGCTTGAAAAAGCACGCCGTGCACAGCTAAAAATATCTATACCTGATGAGATTGTTGTATCAGAGCTTGCAAGCCGACTAAAGGTTACTGCAAGCGAGGTTATTAAAAGATTAATGGGATTTGGTGTAATGGCCTCCCTTTCCGATGTTGTGGATTACGACACAGCTACAATCGTAGCGGAGGAGTTAGGTGCAAAGGTTAGTCACGAGGTTACACTTACAATCGAGGACCGTCTGTTTACCGAGGAGGATGATTCGGCCCTAGATACCGAGGCACGTTGTCCAATCGTTGTAGTTATGGGTCACGTTGACCATGGTAAAACAAGTATACTTGATGCAATACGTAAAACAGCTGTTACCGCAGGCGAGGCCGGTGGTATTACACAGCATATCGGTGCGTATCAGGTAGAGCATGACGGACGCCCGATAACATTTCTTGATACACCGGGACATGAGGCCTTTACAAGCATGAGGGCAAGGGGTGCCAGTGTTACCGATATAGCAATTCTTGTTGTAGCAGCAGACGACGGCATTATGCCACAGACTGTGGAGGCTATTAACCATGCAAAGGCAGCAGGTGTTTCGATAATAGTTGCTGTTAACAAGATAGATAAACCGGAGGCAAATCCGGCAAGGGTTCGTCAGGAGCTTACCGAACATGAGATAGTACCCGAAGAATGGGGCGGTGATGTAATCTGCTGTGATGTTTCTGCAAAGACAGGTCAGGGGCTAGATAACCTTTTAGAGACGGTTAACCTAATAGCCGAGATGAAGGAGCTAAAGGCAAATCCGGCACGCCGTGCTAAAGGTACCGTTATCGAAGCGAAACTTGATAAAGGTCAGGGTCCTGTGGCTACAATACTTGTACAAAATGGTACACTTAATAAGGGTGATATAATAATTGCAGGTACTACGGTTGGTCGCGTACGTGTAATGAGCGATGCCGAAGGCAACCGCTTAGAGACAGCAGGCCCATCAACACCGGTAGAGATTACCGGCCTTACCGAGGTTCCGGCCGCAGGTGATGTGTTTGAGGCCGTTGAGGATGAGCGTCTTGCACGTGAGCTTGCCGAGCAACGTAGCCATAATCAGCGTCAGGAGCAGTGGCAGAGCATTCAAAAGGTTACACTTGATAACCTATTCAGCCATATTGCAAGCGGCGATGTTAAAGAACTTTCAATTATTGTTAAGGCCGACGTTCAAGGTAGTGCCGAGGCAATTAAGCAGAGCCTTGAAAAACTGTCTAACGACGAGGTAAGAGTACGTGTTATCCATACCGGTGTAGGTGCTGTAAGCAAGAGTGATGTGATGCTTGCAAACGCATCCGGTGGTATTATTATCGGATTTAATGTACGACCTGACCCTGTTGCTAAGGCAGAGGCGGAGGAAGACGATGTCGAGATAAGAAGCTACCGTGTTATCTACGATGCTATCGACGATGTTAAGGCCGCTATGAAAGGTATGCTTGACCCGAAATTCCGTGAACAGATATTGGGACGTATCGAGGTACGTCATGTTTACAAAATATCTTCTGCAGGTACAATTGCAGGGTGTTATATTCTTGATGGTAAGGTTACCCGTAGTGCTAAAATTCGCCTTGTACGTGACGGTATAGTTATATGTGAGGACGAGATAGATAGCCTACGTAGATTTAAGGATGACGTTAAGGAGGTTGCCACAGGTTACGAGTGTGGTATAGGCCTACAGAAATTTAGCGACATTAAGGAAGGAGATATCTTCGAGGCATTTGTTCTGGAGGAGTATCGAGATGAATAAAATTAAGCATGGGCGGTTAAATGTAGATGTACATCGTCTGCTTACCGAACTGTGTAAACAGCTAAAGGATCCCCGCCTACAGTCCGGGCTTATTACCCTTACTAGGGTAGAGGTAACGGAGGATTTAGCATACGCAAAGGTTTATGTAAGCGTTTTAGGGTGTGATACAGCCGAGGCATTTAAAGCACTTAACGGCGCTGCTGGCTTTTTAAGAAGCGAACTCTCATCACGTATGAAGATAAGAAAGTCGCCACAGATAAGATTTGTAGAGGATGATGGTGCGGCATATGCGCAGAAGATTAACACCATCTTGGCGGATATAAACAACCCAAAGGAGACAAATTGAGCGAGCGTATCGAACTAAAGGATGTAGCCGAAAAACTGCTGGAACAGGACGATATACTGATAATATGCCACAAAAACCCCGATGGAGATACCCTCGGTTCGGGGTTTGCTTTAATGCATGCACTTAATGCACTTGGAAAAACAGCAGAGGTGCTTTGTAGCGATGTTATACATGAACGTTACCATTACATGCAACCAAAACTATTTAGTGGTAGTTTTTCACCTAAGTTTATTGTAACGGTGGATGTTGCTGGGCAGCAGCTACTTGGGGAGCTTGCAGCACCCTATGCTAAACGCGTCGATATTGCTATAGACCACCATCCGTCTAATACCGGATTTGCACATGAGCTATGGCTGGTTGATGATGCGGCAGCAACCTGTGAGATGATATTTGATCTGCTTGAATATCTTGAGGTCATATTTACACAGGCTATGGTGGACTGTCTTTACACCGGAATATCTACCGATACCGGTTGTTTTAAATTTGAAAATACCAGCCCTAATACCCATCGTGTAGCCGCAAGGTTGATGGAGTATGGTGCAAACTATAAAATACTTAACAACCTCTTGTTTGAGAGTAAAAGCCGTAGGCGTATTGAGATTGAAAAACAAGCCCTTGCCTCGCTAAAATATCATTTCTACGAAAAGGTTGCATCGATAACGATAACAAAAGAACAGATAGAGCGCCTAGAGGTAGACGAGACCGACCTTGAGGGCATTACAGCAGTACCCAGAATGATCGAGGGTGTTGATGTTGGAATTACCCTTCGCCAACTTAAGGAAGGCGCATATAAGGTTTCGGTACGTACAACACCTGCAGCAGATGCAAGCGCTATCTGTGCAAGGCTGGGTGGCGGCGGTCATAAACGTGCCGCAGGCTGCGAGATTATAGGCAGTAACGAAAATGTAATGGATGCAGTACTTAAAGAGGTAAGCCGCGAGCTTGGCATTACCGAATACTCCGGGAGCTAAACAGGTTGGCCGAAGGATTTATAGTTGTAGATAAGCCCCAAGGCTGGACATCTTTTGATGTTGTTGCAAAGCTTAGGGGGATTTATGGCACAAAAAAGGTGGGGCATACCGGGACACTTGACCCTATGGCGACCGGTGTTCTGCCGATATTTTTTGGTGGTGGAACTAAATTTATAAGCCACCTACCTGAAAAAGACAAGGGCTATATTGCAGATATAGAATTTGGAATTTGTACCGATACCGGAGATATTACCGGTGAGGTTATTAATAGCTGTGATGTAATTCCTACAGAGCAACAACTTTTAGCTACAATAAGAACTTTTATCGGTGAGATTACACAGATTCCACCGATGTATTCTGCTATAAAGGTGGATGGTACACCGCTTTATAAACTTGCAAGGGCAGGCAAGCGGGCACAAGTGCCGCCACGCAATGTTACGATATACTCCATAAAACTTTTAAGCTATAAGGATAAAACTGCAACTGTTGAGGTTATTTGTAGTGAGGGTAGCTATATTCGTACCCTTGCCGAGGATATTGCAAAAGCCTGTGGTAGTATGGCCACACTATCTGCCTTACAACGTATAAAAAGCGGTAGCTGTAATATACAGCAGGCTGTAACTATGCAGCAGATTGCACAGCAGGAAGACCCAAGACAACTGCTACTGTCGATAGAGCAGCTGTTTACAACATTGCCTAAGGTTAAGCTACCACAATATAGGGTGCAAAGAATAAAAAACGGCCTTACACAGGAGATAGCAAACATTAATGGTATCGCCACGCTATATGATGGTGATGAGTTTGCCGGTCTTGTTAAAGGAGATGGTGAGATAATAAAGGCGGTGAGGATGTGTCGTTATTAAATCTTATCTGGTTAGCACAGCTACTTGGACCTAACACCTGCCACGCAAAGGATATTATCGGTAGATTTGGTGTCGATGAGCTTTATTCTGTGCGTGGTTTTAAGGAATTTCATGATTTTTTATCAGCTGCACAGCTTAAAGAGCTAAACAATATATCTCAGATCGATATTTTTAAGATAATAGACCGCTGCGAGAGCAGTAATATTAAGATAATAACTATTGCCGATGAACAATATCCTGCTAGGCTATCCGAGATAGAAAACCCACCGGTAGTTTTATACGCTGTAGGCGATACGAAGTTAATGCACAGCGGTTATAAGATAGCAATTGTGGGCACCAGAACCCCATCAAAATATGGAATTGATGCCACAAAATATATTTCAACTGGATTAGTAGAAAAGAATGTTATTATAGTTTCAGGGCTTGCAGAGGGGTTGGATGGTGTAGCACATCGTGTTGCAGTTGCACAGGGTACGCCAACAATTGCGGTACTGGGAAATCCGGTTGATGTGTACTATCCTCATTCAAATAAGGAGTTACAAAAGGCTATCGAACATCAGGGGCTTGTTATATCCGAAACTGCACCGGGTGTACTGCAACCCAAAAGTTCCTTTTTACTTAGAAATAGAATTATCGCCGCACTGTCCGATGCTGTTTTAATAAGCGAGGCAAGGGAGCGAAGCGGTACAATGAATACCGCGAAACATGCGAAGGTACTAAACAGGGCTATATTTGCGATACCGGGCAGCATTTTATCCCCGATGGGTGAAGGGGCAAATCGATTGATTTACGATGGTGCAATACCGGCAATTAATCCGGAAACAGTTTTAAAGGAATGTGGATTGATTGCTAAAAATAAAAGACGTGATAAAAAACAGGTAGTACAGGGGTTATCACCGCTTGCCGAAATGACACTAAGTTTAATTCCTGCTAAAGGGATTTTGTCGCAACAGCTATATGAAAAGTTGTCACAACCCATGCCAAAAATACTTGCCTGTGTTACCGAGCTGGAGTTGTTAGGCCTTATTGAACAGGGTGTAGGCGGGATGATATATAAAAGCAGATAAAGGTTTTTAAGATGATAGATAAATTACGGTTACAAGAAAAGGCACAGGGAATATTTAAACTGGATGACCAGCAGGCTGAAATGTTAAAAAGTTATGCTGAGCTGCTTGTGGATTACAACCAAAAGGTTAATCTTACTGCCATTGTTAAACCGCAAGAGATAGAGGATAAGCATTTTATCGACTGTCTATATCTTGCTGCAAACCCCCTTGTAAAGGGTAGTATGTGCGATGTTGGCAGTGGCGCAGGATTCCCCGGATTAGTGGTTGCAATAGTAAGGCCGGATATAAAGTTAACCCTAGTTGAGCCTACTGCTAAACGCTGTAAATTTTTAGAGTTTGTATGTAAAGAACTTAAGATAGATGCAACTATAGTTAACGGACGTGCCGAGGAGGTGGGTCGTAAAGATCTACGTGAGACATTTGACATTGTAACTGCAAGGGCGGTAGCATCCCTACCTGTTTTACTGGAATACTGCCTGCCACTATGCAAGGTAGGAGGCAGTTTTGTTGCAATGAAAGGGGATGCGGAAAGCCTTGTCGATGGCAGTAGCGCCGCAAAATTACTCGGTGCAAAACCGGAAAAAGAGCAACGGTATAGCCTACCACAGGGTGATGAACGCAAGCTAATAATTTATACTAAAAAGGTGAACACCGCAAAACTGTATCCACGCAACGGTGGTGTAATAGCCAAAAGGCCGCTAGCTTAGTAGAAAATAAACCTGAACTGTTTTACAGTTGTACCTTTGTACAGCCGGTAACAGTTCAGATTTTTGCTTTTTTATATAGTTATCTATCATCTTTGGATAAAAGCTTATCAATATCCGGCCTTAGGCGGGATATATCCGAACATATTGATATTAAATTAAGAATATTATCAAAGATATATTCATCGGTAAGCCTTGATGTAGCGTTATTAATACCTAAGGTCGCTACAAGCTTGCCGCTTTTGTCTAAAATTGGCGCCGCAACGCAGCTTATACCGGATGTATGCTCATCACGCGATATTGCATATCCATTCCTCTTTACTTTATCCAGTTCGGTTTTTAAAGCTGCAAATGTTGTGATAGTGTGTTCTGTAAATCTAGGTAAACCATGCTGTAGGATATACTCGTGTAGCTCATAGGTGCTGTACTGCTGTAAAAAAAGTTTTCCGGAAGCTGAGCAATGCATAGGAAAGATATCTATATTTGCAGATGGGTAGGATAGTTCCGGATGTGTAATATCGCAGAAAAGTTTTCGTGTAAGTCGATTGTTCTCGTTGGTATATATTGCAGCCTGTGCTTGAAATGATGTTGAGGCACGCTGTAAAAAAGGGGTTAAAGTATCTTCGATATCAGATTTAATCAGAGATTGGTTACCCAAATATAAGATTTTTGATGTTAAAGAATATTTATTGTTAATGACACTTTTAGTTATATACCCTAAATCCTCGAGTGTAATCAGATATCGCAATGTGGTGCTTGACCCCATGCTACATTTTTTTGCAAGATCAACAAGGCGTATGGCGGATTTCTCTGCTGACATTGTCTCCAACAACTGCATTAGCTTTCTTGTGGACTGGTTGGATGTGACAGAGTTTAAATTATCCTTTTTCTGCTTAATGGTGACCACCTCCGTGTGCAAATGTAAAATTCTCGATATTTTTATAATAGCCTAAAAATCACGCGTAGTCAACAAAAAAACAAAAAAATTTTGAAAATGCGAACAAAACGACAAAATCACATAATAATATTTATTCAATTAAGTGATAAATGCCAATTGAAAATGTGAAAATATGGTGATATAATAATACAGTAACAATTTATTCGCAATGTTGCAATTAATTTAAAAAAAGAGGAGATTTAAATTATGAAAATGTTAAAGATGCTATCCCTGTCCTTATCTGCACTCCTTCTTGCAGCCAGCTTAGTAAGCTGTAGCTCAGATGGTGGAGACGTTGCGCAGACATCCACAGCTACCGATGCAACCACCGAAGAAACCGGTGAAGAGTCATCCGATGCGGTAGAGCCTATGATTTTTAGAGTTGGTCATAGTTTCCTTAGTACCCAAGCACAGCATATTGCAATAGAAGAAATTACAGCAAATATCACCGAGAGAACAAACGGCGAAATTATTTTCGAAATTTATCCTAACAACGAGCTACCGATAGGTGTTGACGGTGTTGAGCAATGTATAGCCGGTTCATACTTTATCAATGTATATGCACCTGACTGCTTAGCAGACTGGGTACCGGACTATGTAGCAACACAGGGTCCAATGTTATACGAAACACAGGAAGAGTATATTGCATTCCAGCAAACAGACTTTATGAAGAATCTAAACGCACAGGCTGAGGAGCAGGGCGTTAAAGTTCTTGCAACAGACTGGGTGTTTGGTATGCGCCACATCGGTACATCAAAAGTTCCTGTACACTCGGTTGATGATATTAAAGGCCTAAAGATTCGTGTTCCAAATGCACAGGCATGGACAGAGACATTTATCGGCTTTGGCGCAGCACCAATTGCAATGTCATGGGGCGAGATTTATAATGCAATCCAGACCGGTGTTGTAGATGGAATGGAATCATCTTTAAGCGATTATGTTGACAACCAGTTCTGGGAAGTGGTAAACTATATATCATTAGATGGCCACTTTGTTGGTAACTCCGCAGTAATGATGTCCGCAGAAATATTCAACAATGTACTTACAGAAGAGCAGCAGACAATATTTATGGAAGAGTTTACAGCAGGTAGCGAGCTACACAACAGATTGTTTGCAGAGGCAGAAGAAGCAGCAATCGCTACTCTTGAAGAAAATGGCGTTGAGCTAATCGAGCCGGATCTAACAGGCTTCCAGGAAGCATCTACCGGTTTCTACGATGCATTCCCGAACCTAACACCTGGCGTGTATGACGAAATCATGGCAGAGCTTGAAACAATCCGTAACTCCTAATAGTCGCAAAATCACAACTGCCGGATGCGGTTGTTACCGGTAAAGCCCGGGACAACCGCATCTTTTTATAGAAAGCAGGTGAATAAAATTATGAAAATATTTAAGAATATTATTTCACACATCGATGAATATATCGGATGGTTTTTCCTTTGTACAGTTGTACTTTTAACTACGCTTAATGTTATAATGCGTTATGTGTTTGGTGCTATAATAGTACCGGTCGAGGAGTTGGTGTTAATTGCCTTCACATGGACTTGTTATATAGGTGCTACCACAAGCTATCGGCAAAATAGCCATGTTGCAATTGATGTTATTTTTAACATACTTCCAAAAAAGGTTCAAAAGGTATTGGATGTAATAGTTGAACTGTTGATATTTGCTATATGTGCCTATATGACCTATCTTGGAATTGTTATGTGTATGAATATCGGTGCGAAAACAACATCGATAATGAGGCTACCTTATATTGTATTAGACGCAGCAATTGTTGTTAGCTTTTTCTTAACTACTATTTACAGTACAAAAAATGTTTACCTTAAGATTAAGGCTGTGTTCGAAAAAGCAGAATAGTATCTCGGCACAGTTGAGGTGTCGATATAAATTTAAAGGGGGGCTACCTTTTGGAGTTGTCAATTATCAGTTTTCTGCCGCTATTCTTGGCAGTATTTCTATTCTTAATTAAGGTGCCGATTGCATATTCCTTAATTATTGCATCAATTTATTACTTTACGTTTATGAACAATACCATGCCGGTTCATCTAACTTTACAGAACTTGGTTATCGGTTTACAATCATTTCCACTTCTTGCAATCCCATTCTTTATAATGGCCGGTGTTGTAATGAACTATTCCGGAATAAGCTCACGACTTATGAAATTTGCGGATCTTTGTGTGGGTCATCTACCGGGTAGTCTTGGTCATGTTAACGTTCTACTTAGTACCTTAATGGGCGGTATATCCGGTTCCAGTAATGCGGATGCTGCTATGCAGTGTAAAATTCTTGTTCCGGAGATGGAAAAAAGAGGTTACGGAAAAGACTTCTCAGCAGCTGTAACAGCATCATCCTCTCTTATTCCTTCGGTTATACCACCGGGAATTGTACTTATCCTATATGCAACCGCATCAAGAACATCAATTGCAGAGCTTTTTATGGCGGGCTACATACCGGGTATTATGCTTTGTGTTGCAATGATGATAACCGTTGCAATTATCGCAAAAAAAAGAGGGTACGGCACGACAAGAGATACCCGTGCGACACCTAAAGAAATTGCTACAGGTGCTTGGGCAGCAATACTTGCACTTTTTATGCCGTTAGGTCTTTTAATGGGTCTACGCTTTGGTGCATTTACCGCTACCGAGGGTGGTGCAATTGCAGTAGTTTATTGTTTCGTTGTAGGATTTTTAATCTATCGCGAGCTAAAGTTAAAACATATTATTCCGATTCTACGGGAATCCTTTTCATCTACTGCTGATGTTATGTTCATTCTTATCGGTGCAAATCTTTTCGGTTATTACCTTAGCTATGAGCGTATACCATATCTACTATCCAACATGATTGTAGATGTAGTAGATAATAAATATGTGTTCCTAATTGTTATGAACCTATTCCTGCTTGTTGCAGGTATGTTTATCGAATCCGGCCCACTGATTATTATTTTGGTTCCACTACTACTGGAGCCGATGCAGGCGCTTGGAATTGATCCGGTGCATTTTGGATTAGTAATGGTACTAAACCTACAGGCAGGCGGTCTTACACCTCCTTTCGGTTCAATGATGTTTGTGGTTTGTTCGGTGTTAAAATTACCGATGACAAAATTTATCAAGGCAAATCTGCCATTCTATGCGGCGATCTTAATTGTTTTAATAATCTGTACATTCTTCCCGGATTTTGTGCTGTTCATTCCAAATATGTTAATGGGTTAGGCTAAAGAACTAAGGAGTTCTTTAAATATAAAGGAGAAAAAATTTGAATACACAGTTTGATTTAGTTGTTTTTGGTGCCGGCTCAGCCGGTATCGCAGCGGCTGTAACAGCCGGAAAAGCTGGCTTAAAGGTAGCACTTATAGAGCGTGCCACCGTAATTGGCGGCGTAATAAGCGCAACACAGGGCATGATGCTAGGCGGTGGTTATCCATGCGGTAAAACCATGGG
>CAYJKW010000016.1:0-34766 GCA_964370765.1 uncultured Oscillospiraceae bacterium | reverse complement strand
ATCTGAACCATTAAATTCGGTTGCAGATTTTCTTGCTATCTCAATCTCTCTTGCTTTACCTCTGAAATTATTTAAAATGTTTTTTCTTACAGTTTTAGCCCATTTTTCCTTAGGCACTCCGACTAAAATATCTTTATCGATTTTAACAAAAGTATTTCCGTCAGTATCTGTTTTAACCGAATACCGCAAATCATTATTCTGCAGCTCTGCATCACCCACACCAATTCCTTAGGCGTAAAAGTCGGCGGCCATCTCCTCACGTATCTTATTGTAATTGTTGCCATATATCGGCGGCATATTCTGCCTCTAAGCTCTCTATCTGCTCGGCGCTGTAGTTGGCTATTGCTTGTTTTATAATTGCCGCTGTGCTGTTTTTTGTGGCTATTGCGTGGTAGTATTCATGGTCGGCTATCCTGCTTTGCTCCTGCGGTTCAAGTGTGCCGTCTATAATAATCTTACCATCAGCATATGCGCCCTCAACAAACCTTACTCCTTGTGGGGTAACGGTCTGTAGTTTTTCGGTAGAAAATTCTATCTTTATATCTGTGTCGGCATATCTATCTATTATTTCTTGCTGTGCCGGCTCGTAGCTCTCGGGGGTTATAACATCTATTGTCCCGATAGGCGTTTCTGCTTTACCCGTGCTCTTATATCCTGCTCTCTTCCGGTGTTAATAAACCCTGTTTCATTCTGTCCTGGTAGTTCTGAAATGCCTCCGCTTTGTCCTGCGGTACCCGCACCATTCGCCCACTGTTCGCTTTTAGGTATAGCTGTGTCATTGTAACCCCCGTCTACATAAAATCTAATAATGCATTGCCTATATTTTTGGCGGTGTTTTTTGCGGGTTCAGGGTTTATAGATGTTTGTATTGTACTCTCTGGCAATGCCGCCTGTATTTCCTCATAACTCGGGCACATCTTGCCACCTACTTATCTGTGGTGTTGCATTTGGTACCGTAAAATTTTGTTGGTACTGGGTAGGGGGATACAAGATCCATGCTGTTCCTTTCGTATTTCTAGGTGTTAACTGCCAATATATCAACCGCCCTATGCGGTGAATTCCTCATTATCTGCGTAAAACTCCGGTATAGGTTCTCATAAACGGTGCCGACATGGCAAAAATTAACCGCGGCTTTCGAGAAAAAGATGTTATTACTCAAATTAAAGCAGAATTGGAAAATACTAAAAATTATTGGAAACATGATAATTACTAAAGGTTGCAATTTTAGGTGAATGAAAATATTCAGAATGTCACCAGACCCACGAGAACACGTAATCCTTGGCCAACAATAGTTATCCGATAAAACGGAAGGGTTGATAAGCTGATATAGCAAGCTAAAAAATGGCAAGTCCAAACCTCAGTGTTAACGATTTGGACAATTTGCAAAGTATATAGTGCCTTTTTTTGCTACATTTAAGTAAATGCTAAAAAATTATGCTGTGTGGTGAAAATATGTTCTTACACTATAAAAAAATGATTTATAAGTTTAGTTTACAGAATGATGTTCAAAATCACCTTCTCTCTGCCGGCTTTAATATTATAAGTGAGCGAGAAGAGCAGATAAAAAAACTTATTAATTCTTATTACAAAAATAATTTTAATGCACAAACAATAATAAACGAACTATATAGCCTTGCGCAGGAATACAAATTGTCACACTATACAGTTCATTTTATTTTTCTTGCCTGCGCAAGTTTTAATATGCTTTGCGATTATAAAAGAGCGGGGATTTCTGAGGATGTTTTCTGGGAAACAATTGAAGATTTGAAATACAAATTATTTGAATGTGAAAATGTAAAGGGCGTGTACGGAAATTTTGTTATAGACTGGTATGCCATATTTTTTAAGCTTGATATTTTTAAGATTGGCCGCCTTGAGTATGAGCGCAGGCCACTTAGCATTGATTACAACAGTGGTACCACACACATTAATAATGGTACAAATGCATTTTATGTCCACATACCGTCTAGCGGTGCGTTAAAACACGATGAAGTTATTTCATCTTACAGAAAAGCACATAGCTTTTTCAAGACTGAGCTTGTAAATGATTTACTTGTTTTACATACCGATACATGGCTACTATACGAAGAAAACAAGCAGATATTCCCAGTTGCAAAAAACATTATGAATTTTATGCAGGATTGGCAGATAATAAAAAATACTGAGGATGAAAGCTTTAGCTTTGCGTGGCGTATCTTTGGCAAAGATTATGAAAAAGGCAACATGCCGCAAGATACATATCTGCAAAGAGAAACGTTAAGATGGATAAACAGCGGTAAAAAAATGGGTACAGGCTACGGT
The DNA here is from genome assembly GCA_964370765.1 of uncultured Oscillospiraceae bacterium. Taxonomy (GTDB): domain Bacteria; phylum Bacillota; class Clostridia; order Oscillospirales; family Ruminococcaceae; genus CAYJBH01. The sequence continues at coordinate 32,465 of CAYJKW010000016.1, read as the reverse complement.
GTTATCTTGTTTGATGGTGAAACCATTGTGAATAAAAATAATTCTTAATCGGAAAATGTAAAATATTTGCTCTTTTTTATATTAATGCGGTATTGTGCGGGGGTGGTGCCCACATTTGCCTTAAAGAAATTACTAAAATAATGTATGCTTTGGAACCCAGTCAACTCTGCTATACTGCCTATATTGGCATTTGTGTGTTCTAGCAATTCTTTTGCTTTGTTTAGCCTTATTGTGTTTATATAGCGTATCGGCGTTGTGTCAAAAACCTTTTTGAATAAATTTATTAGTGTAGTTCTGTTTATTCCGGCTTTTTTTGATAAAATTTGTATATTTATTTCATTCATATAATTTTCATCTATATATCTAATTATATTTTCGATCGCTGTTTCTTTCGTAGTACTCAGCTCAAATAAATTTTGCGTGATAGGTTTTTCATTTTCTATCACCTTTTGCTCGCGCACGATGTAGATTAGCATCTCTAAAAGCAGGGCGCATATAACAAAGTAATAATGCGGCTTTTTATAGGTGCTTTCATCAATTATTGTGTCAAAACAGCGGCTTAGATAATTAAAATTCGCGATTTTAAAATATGGGCCGTACAGTATTATATCGTTTAATAAAGCACCGTTTTCAATGGTAAATTTTATATCAAATAGTTTTAAATCATCCACTGCCCCCTCATTCTCATCCGTTTTTATAGAGTGGTATTTATTGGGGTATATAATATAATTCGCCCCTTTTTCAAGTGTGTAAATATCATCCCCTATTAAAAGATTCCCCGTACCTGAAATAACGGTTATCATCTGGTAATAATCGTGATTGTGTAGTTCGTTTTCAGTTTGTTGGGTGTATTTTCCACACCATAAAATATTGCAGTGTGCCAATTTATAAGTTACCTTTCGTTTTAATTATTCAGTAAGTTTTAATTATATTATATATTGTGATAATTTGCAAAATTTTTGTATTTTTTTGCAACAAATATGCACAAAGTCTAAAACCTGTATTTGTGCATTTGCCACTATAATATCAACGTTTGAAAACAACAATTGTATTATTTGCAAATTTAATTGCATTTAAAACAAATACAATTGCATTTTTTAAGTTTATAATAAAAAAATAAAAATAAGCGATAAAACGTTAAATTAAACTAAGGGACGTCGGTGATATGAAAATTGCAATTTTAATGGATGCACCTTTAAGGCAAACTCTTTTTACTAAAAAAGCGATAGGCGAGCTATCACAACTGGGTGAAATTGTGTACAACGAAAGCACCACGATTGATAAGGCAAGTTTAATTGAACTTGTGAAAGGTGCAGATGTAGCCGTCACCTCTTGGGGGGTGCCCACCTTTGATGAGGACGTTTTAGATGCGTGCCCTGATTTAAAACTTATAACACATGCCGCAGGAAGCGTTAAAAGCATAGTTAGCGACGAGATGTATTCAAGAGGGATAAAAATTTCAAGCGGCGCAAGGGCGCTTAGCGAGGGCGTTAGCGACACTGCGCTGGGTCTTACAATTTGTGCCTGTAAAAACATTTTTGCACTTAGTAGCGGCACAAAAAATGGCAACTGGATAGATGATTACACAAGCGTTACAGAGATGAACGACATAACAATAGGCGTTGTGGGCGCAGGCTTTGCCGGTAGGCGTTACATTGAACTTTTGCAGGCGTTTAATTTAGAGGTGCTTGTTTTTGACCCTATTATGACAAAAGAAGATGCGCAAAAAATAGGCGCAAAGAAAGTGGAACTAGACGAGCTTTTAAAGAGCAGTGACGTTGTATCAATACACGCGCCTGAGCTTGAGAGCACAAAAAATATGTTTAACGCAAACACCTTGGCAAAGATGCGCGACAACTCTATATTGATAAATACTGCAAGAGGTAGTATAATTGACGAATGTGCGTTAATTGATGCACTTAAAGACGGCAAGTTTAAATATGTTTGCCTAGATGTTACGGACCCCGAACCACCCGCACAGGACAGCGAACTGCGCAAATTTGAAAACTGCATAATAACACCGCACATAGCGGGCTGTGCAAATAATGGCAAGTTTAAACTTGGTACACACGTGGTGGCAGAAATTCAGCACTTTGTTGCAGATGAGCCACTTATTGCAGAGATAACAAAAGAGATGCTCGATACTATAGCCTAATATAGTTAAATATCTGTATAGACAAAATTAAAACCATACCGTTAAAGTGAAAATGTTTTTATGTATATTATTGAAAAAACTCAGCTTGGCATTATAAAGGAGCCGCTTATAAAACCATTTGGATTTAAGGGCGCAAATTTAACACAGCTATGGCATGTTGTCGTTAAAATTACGCTTTCAAACGGTGTTAGCGGTATGGGTGTAGCTGTGCAAAGTGTTCTTTGGAGCGATGCAATCTGCTTTAGCTCATATAGTGAAGAAGATAGCAATGAAAAAATGCTTGAAATTACAAAGGCGGCACTTTCTATACTTGAAAAACAAGAATTTAAAACGCCGCCTGAAATGATAAAAAATCTTATACCACAACTATTAAAACTTGCAAGCAAAAACCAAAACAGGCATGATGTACCGCAAACCTTTGTGCTTAACTCCCTTGTGGCTGTGGATTTTGCCCTGTGGCAAATCTGGGATAAATTGTACTCAAACGGGACATTTAAGGGTTTAAAAGATACGTTTGCCCCAAAATTAAAACAAAGTGCAGATGTGCTTGCAAACATACCTCTTATAACGTATAAAACGTCAGCAGACGAAATTACACAGCTACTGCAAAATGGTACATATCTTTTAAAGGTAAAGATAGGCAGTGACCCAAATGCAAACAGCGATACAGAGGAAATGCTAAACTGGGATATAAATAGATTAAAACAGATACACGAGATTGCAAAAAATTATAACAGCGATTACACGGATAGCGGCAATATTTTATACTACCTAGATGCAAACGGGCGTTACCCTAATAAAGATGTGCTACTGCGCTTTTTGGATGCGGCAGATAAGATGGGAGCGCTATCTCAAATAGCCGTTTTTGAAGAGCCGCTAAGCGATAATAAAAAATACAACCTAAAAGATTTACCCGTTATTTTTGCCGCAGACGAGAGCGTGCACAGCGAAGAAGATGTGGTACGTGCGATAGATGAATATGGCTTTAAGGCAATTGCCTGCAAACCCATTGCAAAAACTCTGTCGATAACTCTTTCGATGATAAATATTGCGCTTAGCAAAAATGCTTATTGTTTTTGCGCAGATCTTACAGTGCCGCCCGTTATGCTTGATTGGAATATGAGCGTTGCGGCGAGCCTGCCCTATTTAAAAGGGCTAAAGACAGGCATTGTGGAAAGTAACGGTGCACAAAATTATACAAACTGGAAAGAACAGGAAAGCAAGTGCCCGCAGCCAGATGCGTCTTATCGCAAAAGCGAAAACGGCAGGTTTAATATAGGTGATAATTTTACAGATAAAAACATATTATTCCATGAGCTTTTGGGTTATAACAGTGCCCTAAAATAACATAATTTTAATATTTACAAGATGATAATTGTAAAATATGTCAAGTAATTAATTATGTTATGCGCTAGAATACTAAGTAGGAGACGTGAAAATGTGCCAAGACAAAATAGGCTTTGCAGTAGTTGGTTGCGGTGTTATATCACAGTTCCACATTGAGGCAATCGATACGATTGAAAACGCACATTTATATGCAGTGTACGATGCGAACGAGCAAAATAGCAAACATATTGCAGAGAAAACAACTGCCAAAGCATATACAAATTTAGACGAACTTTTAACAGATGAAAAAGTAGATGCCGTTTGCATTTGCACCCCAAGCTTTTTACATGCACCTATTGCCATGCAGTGCATAAAGGCAAAAAAACATGTACTGGTTGAAAAACCACTAGCATTGAGTACGGACGACTGTGAAAAGCTTATAAAAGCCGCAAAAGAGGAAAATGTAAAGATAAGTGCAGTTAGCCAGCTGCGTTTTAGTGATGATTTTGCACAGGTAAAAAATGCAATTAAAAGTGGTGCGCTGGGCACTATAACACGCTGTGATATAGTGATGAAATATATAAGAGATCAAAGTTACTATAACACTAGCGCATGGCGTGGCACCTGGGAAAAAGATGGCGGCGGTGCACTTATAAATCAGGGCATACACGGCGTGGATTTGGCGCTATATCTGATGGGCGATGCAAAGAGTATATTTGCCCATACTTCAACACTGGTACGCAAGATTGAAGTTGAGGACACACTTAGTGCAGTTATAATGTGGCAAAACGGCGCACACGGCATTTTACAGGCAAGCGTTGCGGATTATCCCGGATTCGAGCGCAGGATAGAAATAAATGGCAGCGATGGCTACATAATTATTAAAGAGAATAAAATAAGCGAGTGGCAGTTTAGAGATGAAAATTTATACAAAATGCCAAGTTGTAATGAAGGTTTAATAGCATCATCACATAAAAACCCCACAGCAATCGATAAAAGCGGCCACATATCACAGATTAAGAATTTTATAGGAGCAATAACAGCCGGGGAAGATTTAATAACCCCTGCCGAGGATGCAAAAAAAGCGGTAAGCCTTATAAAGGCAGCATATAAATCGGCAAAAGATGGCACATTAGTGCTGTTATGATTGGTATTACACGTTTTACGTGATATATACAAAAACAAATTAATGGAGGGAATACAAATGAAAAAAGCACTTATCATTCTATTGGCTTTGGTTATGTCTTTATCTTTATTTGCAGGCTGCAGTGAACCTGCAGATTCTGGGGCAACTACAAGCTCACCTGCTTCTGAAGCACCGGATGAGACAGCGGAAGAACCTGCAGGCGAAAAAACTGTGGTTGAAGTTTGGCACATGTATGCTGAGGACGAAGAGCCAACTACTCCCAGCCAACGCTACCAAGTATGGGCAGAAGAGTTTAACGCAACCAACGAGCACAATATCGAAGTAGTTGTATCGGGTGCAAAAACAGCCGACGTTATCCTTACAACAATCGCTTCAGGCGAAAAACCTGACATCTTCCAGAACTTCTGGAACAATGCACCTACATGGGCAGACAACGGTGCTATCCTAGACCTGAGCGACTACGTAGCAAACTCCAGCGAAGAGTGGGATTATGATGACTTTATGCCCGCCGCATGGGATTTAGCAACGCTTGACGGCAAAACATATTCAATTCCTTTTACCTACAGCTCTACATTCATGTTCTATGATAAAGACATGCTTGCAGCAGCAGGTTATGACGAGTTCCCAGCAACAATGGACGAGCTTGCACAGTGCATACGTGATTTAACAGTAGTTGAGGCAGACGGCACAATTACACAGATGGGTATGATACCCGACTACCCATGGCTAGACGGCGTTATGTGGCCTGTAGCCTTTAACGCACCTTACCTAAGCGAAGACGGCACAACAGTTACATTTGATGATCCTGCTATGCTTGAAGCATTCCAGTTTATAGCAGATATCTATGCAGAGTACGGCTATGACAACATCAAACGTTTCCAGGAATCACTTGGTGCACGTGCGACTAATGAAGACCCACTCTTTAACGAGCTAGTGGCTATTCGCTGGCAAGCAGACAGCGGCCTTGCACCTATGGTTAATGCCGCAACCGAGACAGAGACAAACATGGGTATTGCACCTATGCCTGCTCCAACAGAGGGCGATGATAACTACAATATGCTAACAGGCGGTGTATGGCAGGTAAACGCAAAAACAGAGAATCCTGATGCAACATGGATAGTTATGGAGAGCCTAACAAGCAAAGAGACAATGGCAATGCTTGCACAGGGCGACCATGACAACGGCGCATTTATGTCACGCATGAGTGCTATTGAGGCAGTTAAAGACATGGATGTTTCACAGGAGGCAAAAGACGTTGCAGACCTACTTCTTACCACAACTGTGAGGCCTTTCCCGATGTGTGGATTTATTAACGAGTACCTCGGTGCAATCGGCACACATATGAACGAGGTTCTGATGGGCAACCTAACAGTAGAAGAAGCTGCAGCAAAAGTTATCGAGGAAGTTCAACCATTAGCAGACGAGGGTTAATTTCACTGAATAATTGACAATATTTAATATTGTTAAAATTTTGTAGGGGCAGCCCTATGTGGCTGCCCGAAAATGCAGAGACAATCTGCTACTTCGGGCGGCGCACAGGGCTCCCCTAATTTATATTTACACTCAGCTTTCGCAAACTAAAAAAGAATATTTAACTAATAGTTTATTGTAAAAATTATAGCAAACCATTAAAAGGACAAAGCGAATGTAAGGAGGGGTTCAGAGTGTCTAAAAAAATCAACAAATTACAGGTAAAAGCTAAAAGAAGCAAACAAAGCCGCAGGTATTTCTGGCTTGGGCTTTTATTTTCATCTCCTTGGCTAATCGGGTTTATAGGTTTTCAACTCTTCCCTATTCTTTCCGCTGTGTATTACAGCTTTACCGAGTATAATCTCTTTAAACCGGAGGAGTTTATAGGCCTTGAAAACTACACAAACCTTTTTCAAGATCAATATTTTCCCGTTTCCATAGGAAACACCGCCTTCATGGCGTTTATAGGCCTACCGATAGGGCTTTTATTTGCTCTGCTACTTGCACTTTTGCTGAGCCGAGAGATTAAGAGCATGCCCTTCTTTAGGACACTATACTATCTGCCCACAGTTGTGCCTATTGTTGCAAGTGCCTCCTTATTTTTGTGGATTTTAAATCCGGAGTATGGTCTTTTAAACATGTTTTTAGAATTGTTTGGAATCAGAGGGCCTTCTTGGCTTAGCGATCCTACCTACACAAAACCGGCACTTATCATAATGGATACGTGGCGCTGTGGTGCAAGCATGATAGTTTTTTTATCGGCACTTAAAGCGGTGCCAAAAGAATTTTACGAGGCAGCGTCTTTAGATGGCGCAGGCCCCATAAGGCGGTTTTTTAATATTACATTGCCTTACATAGGCCCCACAATTCAATTTTTGTTTATAATGGGTTTAATACAATCCTTTCAATATTTTACACAGGCATATGTTTTTGCAAGTGTATCAAACGTTGGGCAAACCATTGCCGGTGGCCCATCAAACTCTTTGCTTTTCTATTCGTTATATCTATACATGCAGGGCTTTACCTATCTAAATATGGGCTATGCCAGTGCCATGGCGATTGTGCTTTTCTTAATTGTTTTGGTTGTAAGCCTGGGTGCTATGTATTTTATAGAAAAACGCATTAACTACGATGTGGAGTGATGACATATGAAAGTAAACTTTAACAAAAAAACAATAAATGCATTTTATGTCGTTGCACTATTGGCGGTGGGTGTTATATTTTTCACGCCGCTTTACTGGATGGTATCGACAGCCGTAAAAGATTTAAACCAAGTTTTTATGCAGCCCCCCGTTTGGATACCAAACCCCATAAAAATCGAAAATTTTGGCATTGTTTTTGAGCGCATGGAGTTTCTTAGTTACCTGCAAAATACGTTGGTGCTTGCAACTGTGCCTGTTATAGGCCAAGTTTTGGCGGCGCCTATGGTGGCTTACAGCATTACAAAAATCCCGTGGGCAGGGCGTAAAATTATCTTCCCGCTTATTCTTGCAACAATGATGGTGCCGTGGCAGGTAACCCAGGTGCCGATGTTTATAACATGGTCCCGCCTAGGTTTTGTGGATACCTTCATACCGCTGTTACTACCGTCATTTTTTGGCGCACCTTATTATATTTATTTAATGCGCCAGTTTACAAAAGGCTTGCCAGATAGTGTTATTGAGGCCGCACGCATAGACGGCGCAGGCGAGTTTAGAATACTGTACAACATAGTATACCCCATGTGCATGCCTGTTTTGACGACTATTATGGTGCTTGTATTTATAGGGGGATGGAACGACCTAAACGGCCCACTTCTCTACTTGCAAAGCACAGACAACTACACACTCTCAATAGGGTTGCAGATATTTCTTACATCAGAGCGACAAGAGTGGGATATACTGATGGCGGCTAGCACAATATTTACAGCACCGCTAATTGTAATATTCTTCTTTGCACAAAAACAATTCGTAAGCGGCATTTCCACAACATCTGGGCTAAAATAATATATAGGTGGATGTTATGAATAAACTGTTACTACTCCCTTTAGATAACCGTCCTTGCAATGTGATCTTCCCCAAAATGCTTTTTGAAAACGAAGATTACACACTGGCATGCCCAGAAGATATAGGCAATAGAAAAGCACCTGCCAACTATGAAAACTTAAAAGATTTTTTACTAAGTAAAGCTTCATGCACAAGCGCCGCCGTAATAAGTATAGACATGCTTTTATACGGTGGGCTTGTGCCCGGGCGCAGACATAATTTAAAACGAGAAGATCTTTTAAAGCGCCTAGAAATTATAAAAGAACTACGGAAAATTAATAAAGATATTAAGATATATGCTTTTTCCTGCATAATGCGTTGCCCAACCTATAACGGCAGTGACGAAGAGCCGGATTACTACAAAACACACGGCGCAGATATTCATAAACTTGGCGTTTTGCAACATAAACAAATGTTAAATCCAGATGATGAACCTTTGAAAATACAAATTGCCGAGTTAAATGCCTTAATCCCGCAAGAATTTTTGCAGGATTACAAAAACCGCCGAGCGATAAATTCCGATATGAACATGGCGGTGCTCGACTATGTAAAAAATGGCGATATCGATTTTTTGATAATTCCACAGGATGATGCCGCACCGTATGGGTTTACTGCGCTTGATCAGATAAATGTACGCAAAAAAATTGCACAGTACCTTTTGCAAGATAACGTACTAATCTATCCCGGTGCAGATGAGCTTGCGATGACGCTATTGACGAGGGCGGTAAATGAGATAGAGAAAAAAACTCCGTCTATCCATCTGCTTTTTGCAAGCGAAGCGTCAAAAAACATAATACCGCCGTTCGAGGATAGGGCGCTTATAGAAACGTTGAAATATCACATACTTGCAAGCGGAGCACGCCTTGCAGAAAATTTGCAAAATGCCGATTTAACACTTGCCATAAATGCACCAGCTGAAGGTATGGTGGGCTTCCCCATGCAGCACACGCCACAAAAGCAGTACGATATAGGGCGAAATATGGCGTGGTTTATAGATGAAATTGAGCGGCTGTGCAAAGAGGGTAAAGCCGTAAGCATAGCCGATAACGCATACACAAATGGCGCAGAGCTTAGCCTTTTGCAGATATTAAACAAACGCAAAATGTTGTTTAGCCTTGCAGGTTATGCCGGATGGAATACATCATCAAACACTATTGGAACAGCGCTCTCACAGGGGTTATGCTTTTTGCGTGCCGGAAACACAGTGCGCCACAAAGAGTTTTTGACGCTGCGCTATATAGAGGATGGCGGTTACTGCTCACTAGTGCGCAGTGATGTTATTGAAAATCACCTACAAAATTTACAGCTTGATAATTTTAACCTAAAGGATAAAAACGAAACGATAAGCGAGATTGTATTAAATAAGTTAAATAGATTTAAAGCTGAGTATCTAAGCGATATAAGCGATAAAATTGAGATTAAAAACGTAAAAATGCCGTGGAATAGGATGTTTGAAGTGCAGATGGATATAAATATGCATTCGAACTTTTAACAACTATACAGGGCATAGATTAAGGAGAATTTATAATGGTAAAAGTAGGCTGTGTAAACATAGACACCTCCCACCCGATGGGTTTTGCGGAATCGATGCAAAAGGCAGGCCGTGCTAGATACGTTGCCGTTTATAACGATAGCTTTAGAGGTAAAGCAGAGGTAGAAGGATTTGCAGAGCGTTTTGGCCCGATGAAAATTTGCGAAACGATTGATGAAATGGCAGAGCTGTGCGATATTGTATTTATACAAGGTTGCAACTGGGACGATCATCTACGCTGTGCAAAGCCGTTTATTGATAAAAAAATTCCCATTTTTATAGATAAACCTGTGGTGGGCAATTTAAAAGAGTGCAATGAGCTATTGGCACTTGAAAAAAGCGGTGCTGTTATACTTGGTGCCTCTGCGGCAAGGTATGCATATGAGATTAAAGAGTTTTTAGAAAAAAGCACAGAGGAACGTGGCGAAGTTATAGCTATAAATATCTCATGCGGTGTTGACGAGTTTAACTACGGTTGCCATGTGGTAGAGGTGATAGGAAAACTGCTGGGCACAGGTGCAAAGAGCGTAAAATATATAGGTAAGGCTCAGGTAGATAGCTTTTACACCCAGAGCAGTTTTGTCGGATATGAGAACGGTAAAGGAGCAATCTTCACCACAATGTCGGGCATGTGGCTACCGTTTGACATCGTTATCTACACAACTAAAGGTGCTTTCCCCATGCGCCTAGACTCCGCTAAACTGTACGATGCACTTATTGAAGAAGTTTGCGATTATATGGATAAAAAGCAGAATAACATAGCCAGTGTAAGTGAAATGGTGGAGAGCGTGAAAATTTGCCTTGCAATGCTATGCTCTAAGGCGCAGGACGGCAAAGAAATTGCAATTTGCAGTTTAAGCGAAGATATGCCATCGTTTGACGGAAAAGTGTTCTGCGACGGCTATGCGGCGGCGGCAGGCAAGATGTATGCACTGTAAAGCTACCCGCTAATACGGCACTCCATAGAGAAACAAGCTGATCGTCACTAGATGAACTGTCAGCTTGTTTTTGTACAGATTATTATGTGTGTGGGGCGAGCATAGCGGCACGATATATATATAACGCTAATAGATGAAAAACGGCTGAAGAATTTAAAAATCTATTATAAGATAATATATTGCTAAAAACCCCATAAATATGCCGTGACGAATTAAGTTCTATTTCGTCGTAGCACCTTGTTTTTCACTCCATCTAAAGCAAATTTGCCGAATTTGTATCCAGATATAACACAGCATTATTGTGTTTTTTCAAAATACTGGCAGGGCAATCCGTGCTTATTTTACCTTTTATTGTGTCTTTTACGGCGTTTGCCTTTGCGATGTTAGGCACAACGCAAAAAATATTTTCAGGCTTTGTCAGTGCTGGCACCGTCAATGTCAATGCGTGTGTCGGCACAAGCTCAATACTATCGAAACAGCCGTCATTTACCTGTTGCATGCGGCAAATTTCGTCCAGTTCAACACGCTTTACAAGCTCACTATCGTTAAAATCGGCGACGGGTGGATCGTTAAAAGCTATATGTCCGTTTTCCCCTATTCCCATACAGACTATATCGGCAGGGTATTGCTCCAGAAGCTGTCCATATCGCTCACACTCATACTCGATATCATCTGCACCACCGTTTAGGTAAAAAACATTTTTAAAGTTGACCTTGCGAAATAAAGCGGCCTTTAAAAAATTGCCGAAACCTTGTGGTGCATCGGGGCTTAACCCTATATACTCGTCCATATGGAAAGCGTTCAATTTGGTAAAATCAACCTTATCACTGCCTGCAATAAAAGCCAGTACCTCGTTTTGTGATGGTGCGGCGGCAAATATTATATTGCACTCCTCTTTTTGGCTTAGTACACTGTTTATACAGGCTATAATATCCTTTGCGGCGGCCGTGCCCATTTCGTTTCTTGTGTCGTAAATATTTACTATCAGGTTGTCCGCTTTTTGTGTTTTAATCATATCGTTTGCCCTTTATCCACCTTAATTTCACCGTTTAAATATACTTTCTTTATCTCTATCTCATCGTCATAAATTACTATATCCGCACAGGCATTAGGTTTTATTGTGCCGTATTTATCTTCTATGCCCATTATTTTAGCCGGCGTTTTTGTCATCATTTCAATGGCATCGGGTAAGTTAACACCTGCCGTTTTTATCATGGTGCGCACCAGCCTATCTGCGGTGCATACACTGCCTGCAAATGCCTTCCTATCGGGCATTTTAGCAACGCCATCCTCAATAATTACATCCTGCCCATCTGATAAACTGCCCAAAATGCTGTTGCCGCTTGGCATTCCAGCACCACGCATAGCATCGGTGACAAGTGCCGTGCGCTCCTTTCCTATAAAGCGGTACACCATCTGCAATAATTCTTTTGGAAGATGGCACCCGTCGGCTATAATCTCGCTTGTCAAATTGTCAAGCAGATAAGCACTCTCAACCACTCCTGCATGTCTAAAACCATCAATACGCACAATACTGCTCATGGCAGAATAAAGGTGCGTTACGTGGGAAAAACCATGTTCTACCGCCTTTTTCACCTCTGCAAAGGTGGCATCACTGTGGCCTACACTAACTATTATTCCACGCCTTTTTAGCTCATCGCCAAACTGTAGCGCACCGTCAATCTCCGGTGCAATTGTCCATCGCTTTATACTGCCGGTAGCATTTAAGATTGGCAGATATTCCTCTTTTAAAGGTGGCCTTATAAATTTGGGGTCAAGCGCGCCTGCCTGATTTGCGCTTATATATGGCCCCTCTATGTGCATGCCTAAAAGTTTAGCGTTAGCACCAAGTACATCTCTGCACTCATCAAAAACGGCACAGCACCGAAGCAACTCCTCTGTGGAGGATGCCACCGTGGTGGGGTACATTGCGGTAGTTCCATGCTTTAAATGCAGTGCCGACGCGCCAAGGTACGCCTCCTTTGTGCCGTCCATAAAGTCGTGTCCGCCGCCGCCGTGCACGTGTATATCTATAAACCCTGCCGATGCATAAAGCCCGCCCATATCCTCTGTTTGCAGATTTTTAAAATCGGCATTGCCGGGCGGCAAAATTTCCTTTATGCAACCATTTTCTATTACAATATCAACAAGTTCTGTTTTGCCGTTTTGCACTAAACTGCAGTTTAGAAGTGCCTTTAGCATTGTATCACCCTCTGCTTCGATGAGTTTTTATCGTTGGCAATAAGATTAAAATCCCACTTAATTTTTAATGGATTCGTAAAGCTTTTTTAACGCCTCTATGCTCTCGCTCGTCGCCTCTTTCCCGCCGTTTGAAAACTCGCTTCCGCCCGGCCGCTTCATCTGTTCTTCAGTTAAAACGACGTTGTGCCGGTAGTGTGTCTCCATAGAAAAATAACCGTCATATCCGTCGTCTATTATAGCCTTTAATAGCTGTGGATAATTTACCTCTCCATCTCCCACCTTTACACAGTAGCACTCCGGCTTTGCATTTATACTGTCCTTAATATGTATGTGCCTTATGAATGGCTTAATTGCGTTATAAGCGCATGGGTAAGGCTGTTCCGGTGGCGATGCATAGATGGAGTTTCCGGGGTCAAAAATAGCCGCAACACAAGGGCTGTCGATTGCCTTAATCAACTCCGCCAAGGTGGCATGTGTGGGTGTGTTTACAGTTGGGTCTGCCTCAAGCAATAGTGTTTTATTATATTTTTTTAATATTTCTATCGGTCTTTTAAAATATGGAGCTATTTCTTTTGCCTCTACAATACCGCTTTTTGGGGCAAAAAATGTAAATCCCCGTATATATTTTGTATCAAGTATATCGGCCTTTTCGCAAAGGAGTTCCAGCTTTTCAAGTTCGCTGTCAATATCATTTTGTATCATCTCACATTTAAAAAAGGAGCCTGCTAAACAGCATGTTTTAAGCCCGTTTTCATCAAGCCTTTTTTTCCAGCATTTAAGTGTATCATCGTCTATTAAATGTATCGGTGTATCGTCAACAGTGCGAAATTCCAGCGCTTTTAGCCCGTGCTGTTTTGCAAAAATTACACTCTCATCAAAACTTTGTGTAATTTCGTCGGTAATAAGTGATAATTTCATATTAACTGCCTCTTTAAAATCAATTAATGCTCTGCATTTGTATATTATAACATTTTAAAATATAAATTACTTGTAAAATATTCCGCAATTATCATAAGATATGCATATTTTTTTATAAAAAAACACTTTTTTAAAAACCATATTTATGTTAAAATTATTTGGTAAAAAGTTATTATTTTAAGTTTTTGCCATAGAGCTAATGCTAAAAGAGGTATTAATATTGAAAGCAAATTTTACGGGTGAACTGCCACATAATTTTAGTTTTTTACTGGGAGAATTATCACAAAATTTAAATATTAAACAGAGCAAAAATGCGACGACCGTACAGCTAAAAAGCGCCGAAATATTAAAGGTGCAAAAAAAAGGCGCTAAATATGAGATTTATTATAAAAATACAGTGCAGCTTTGCCGTGGGCTATCGCTATTAAAGCAGATTATGTCGGGTGGTAAAATTATAAAGGAACAGCAGCCCTGCTTTGAAACTTTGGGTGTTATGATTGATGCATCAAGAAATGCTGTAATGCATGTTGATTGCATTAAGGGGATTATACGCAAATTTGCACTTATGGGTGTAAATTTAATAATGATGTACACCGAGGACACCTATGAGGTTGATGCATACCCTTATTTCGGATACATGCGTGGGCGTTACAGCTATGAGGAGCTAAAAGAGCTTGACGACTATGCGTATGAATTTGGCGTTGAAATGTGCCCATGTATACAGACCCTTGGGCATTTAAACAGGGCTATACGCTGGCCCAAAATGTACCACCTTGCAGATAATGCAGAGGTGCTATTGGCCGACAGCGAGGCAACGTATGAATTTATAGAAAAAATTGTGGCTGCCGCATGTAGGCCTTACCGCTCAAAGCGTATACACGTGGGTATGGACGAAGCACACGGCGTGGGGCTTGGGGCTCACCTGCAAAAGCACGGATATGAGGATCCGCACACCATTATAAAAAGGCATTTAAGCCGTGTTGTTGAAATTACGGATAAGATGGGGCTTAATGCCATGATGTGGAGCGATATGTATTTTAGGCCAAGCTCGCCCACAAACTCTTATTATGATGCAGAAATAACACAGAAGGCAAAGGACAGCGTATTGCCAAACGTACAGCTTGTGTATTGGGATTACTATCACAACACGCAAAAAGAGTACGATGAAATGTTTGAAAAACATAAAGAATTAAGCGATAACACAGCGTTTGCCGGAGCAATTTGGGTTTTTGGCGGGCCTGCACCAGATTATGCGCACACTGTGCAAAATAGCTACCCTGCCCTAAATTCCTGTCTTAAAGCCGGCGCAAAAACGGTGATTGCCACAGCATGGGGAGACAATGGCGCAGAGGCAAACATAAACACTATACTGCCTGGAGTGCAATATTTTTCAGAGTTTTGCTATACTCAAGATGTAACGGAGGGTAATTTAGAAAAACGCTTTGAGGCATGCTGTAACGGTGATTTTAGTGCCTTTTGGAACTTGACACAGTTTAACAGGTCAAAAGGTGTAAAAAGCGGTGCCTTTAGGCCGGTAAATCTTGCCAAGATGTTGCTGTATCAAGATCCGTTAATACAGCTTTATGAACAGGATTTAAAAGGGATAAACACAGAGCCACACTACAAAAAACTTGCAAAAATGTATGCAGAGCACAAAAAGCACGGTGGTGAGTATAGGTTGCTTTTTGAGTTTTATGAGTGTCTTGCAAAAGTGCTTGCAGGCAAAAGCCATTGGAATAATAAGGCAAAGCTTCTAGTGCAAAACCAAGACAAAAAAGGCGCAATTAAACTGTGCGAGCGAACAAAAGCCACAATTAAAGGGTGTGTGAAGCTAAGAAAAACATACTATAAGCTTTGGAGCAGTACAAATAAACCATACGGTTTTGAAATTATAGACGGGCGCATGGGTGCACTTACAGCACGGCTTGAAACAGCCTGTGCCCGCATGATGGCATTTGCAAAGGGTGAGGATAATATGGAGGAACTTTTGCAGGAGACACTTGAGTACACAAAAAAAGAGGATGGCACACTTTTTGGCAGTTATGCGTGGGGAGAGATTGTATCCGCATGTAAAATTGATATATAAAACGTGTGGCGGTATAGATGTAAAAATAAAAGCAATAATTTGCGGGAAGTATTATGATTGATACAAGAAAAATAACAATAGCAATATGCGGCTGTGGCGTAAGAGGTATTGAGGCGTACGCTCCATTTGCCACACAGCACCCTAAAAAAGCACAGATTGTTGCCGGTGCAGACACTAATAAAAGCCGACTTGAGCTTTTAAAAACTTTGCATAATGTTGAGGATAAACACTGTTTTGACAGCGCAGAGAAGTTGCTTGCATGCGATAAACTTGCCGATATCATGATAATTTCGACACAGGATAAACAGCATGTAGAACATGCGCTATCGGCACTTGATAAGGGGTACCATCTGATATTAGAAAAGCCCATCTCACCCTATTTAAACGAGTGCCTTGCCTTACTGAAAAAGGCAAAGGAGAAAAAATCACTTGTAATAGTGTGCCACGTGTTACGCTATACAGATTTTTATGGCACAATAAAGGCTATGCTGGATCAAAATGAAATAGGCGAGATTAAAACTGTAAATGCAGTTGAAAATATTGCCTATTGGCATTATGCTCATAGTTATGTAAGGGGAAACTGGCGCAGAGAGGATGAGAGTAGCCCCTCTATATTGGCAAAATGTTGCCATGACATGGATATACTGCGCTGGCTTATTGCAAAGCCGTGCAAAAGGGTATCTTCCTATGGCGACCTTGATTGGTTTAAGGCACAAAATGCACCAAAAGGCCACGCAAAGCGCTGTCTTGGTGGGTGCGAAGCCAAAGAAACTTGCCCTTATGATGCAGAAAAAATATACCTTACAAATAAGCGTAGTGGACTTTACTCAAACGGCACAGGCTGGCCGTGCAGTGTGCTAAACGCAAACCCAACAGAAGAAAATATGTATGAGGCACTGAGAACGGGACCTTACGGCAGGTGCGTTTATGAGTGCGACAACGATGTTTGCGACAGCCAGGTTTTGAGTATGGAGTTTGAGGACAATGTGACTGCAACCTTTACAATGTCTGCATTTACGCAGGAGTGCTACCGCAGTATAAAAATTATGGGTAGCATGGGAGAAATTGAGGGCGATATGTTATCTAACACAATAGCCCTGCGCAAATTTGGCAAAGAGGATAAGATAATAGAACTTGGCAAAAACGAAAACGAATTTGCAGGCCATGGCGGCGGCGATATGGGGCTTATGAATAATATGTATGAGCTGTTAATCAAGGGTGAGACACGGAGTTTAACGGGTATAGATGCATCTGTCGAGAGCCACATAATGGCGTTTGCCGCAGAGCACTCACGCAGAAATAACGGCGAGAGTGTACTGATTAGCGATTATATAAAAAATGCTTGAATCTTGCAAAAAATGCATAATAACGTGAACTCTTTAACATTATGAGGTGCTATATGCAAAGTTATGAGACAAATCTTTTCTTTGAAAAGGATGAGATGTTTACGCAGAGTAAGCTGTGTAAGCTATATAAAGTCACAGATGCACAGCCCTCCGGCACAGAGATGCACTACCACGACTATATGCAGATGTGGTATGTTGTAAAGGGTAGCTGTAAGCATGTTGTGGAGGGCACCTCTCACCTGTTGGAAAAGGATGAAATATTTATAATACCTCCAAAGGTAGAGCATATGACGACACCACTTGCAAACACAGAAATTATCTGCTGTGAATTTTCTTATGAGGATTTTTTTAACGACGGACAGGAGGATCTATACGATGACATATATGCATCGATAATAGACTTCTCCTCCATCTGGTGTTTCTTGAGCGAGGAGAGCGATATTCATTCCCATTTTAAATTGCAGGTAGAAATTTCAGAGATAATAAAGAGCAAAATGTCCTACATGTTAAATATCTATACAAAGGCAGAGCTGTATTTCGAACAAATTATAAGGACGGAAATTATAAGCTTGTTGATTTTGCTCTCAAGGGAGTATAAAAAATCGCCTTTAAGCGAAAATATTACGGCACTGCATGAGAGATATAAACCGATGGTAGAAAAAGCTATAGTTTATGTAAATGAAAACTTTGCAAAACCCCTTAAACTTGAAGAAGTTTGCAAAATTTCAATGGTTTCAAAAACCTACTTTTGCTATATTTTTAAAATGATAACACAGCGCACTTTTATAGAATATTTGATTGATTTGCGTGTGCAAAAAGCCGTAGAACTGCTAAAAGATCTCGACAATTCTATAACCTGGATAGGCTTTGAGGTTGGATTTAACGACTCAACGCATTTTTCACGCACCTTTAAAAAGGTAAAAGGTATTTCCCCACGTGCTTTTAGAACGATGCATTGCAGATAAAAAATGCATAACATAAATTATGCCATGCATTTAAAACTATTAATATTTTATCGGTTTGCCTGTCCTTGATGATTCATAAATTGTGCAGATTGTTTTAACGGCCGTCATGCTGTCTCTCACGGGTATCATTGGCTCTTTATCCTCCTTTAATGCAGTTGCAATATCCTTTAGCAAATTTACATGTCCTGTTATGCCAATCTGTATTGCGTTCTTATCGCCGCCAATTCGCTCCCCTATGTCGGGGCGCTGTGGTGCATCTGCCTCGTCTATAAAGTTCCAGTGCAAAATTTGCTCATCGTTAAAAGATACACTGCCAAGTTCCCCGTGGATTGAAAAAGTTGTAGAAAATCCTGGGTAAGCACTTGTAGAGCTTTGGATTGTACAAAGAGCACCACTTTTCATAATTAATAGCGCCGCCGCATTGTCCTCTACCTCTATGTCATGCGTCATGGTTTTTGCACTGCCGTACACCGTGTCAATTTCGTCGTTTATCATCCACAAAATTAAATCCACACCGTGCACGCCCTGGTTCATCAGTGCACCGCCGCCGTCTAAATCCCATGTGGCTCTCCAGTCGGCGCTTTTATAGTATGCATCGTCCCTGTAGTATTTCAAATCGGCACACGCCATAGTTATTTTGCCAAGTTTGCCATCGGACACTGCCTTTTTAATTATCTGTGCCACAGGCATTAAGCGCCTTTGGAATATACACTGCATTTTTACGCCGCTATTATTAACCTCTTCTATCACGGCTTCTATCTTGTGGGGTGTAATCTCCATCGGCTTTTCGCATACTATTGCCTTGTTGGCACGTGCAGCCGCAATACAAACCTCCCCGTGTAGGCCACTTGGCACGCACACGCATACGATGTCCACCTCGTCATCATTTATAGCATCTTCATAATTATAATACACCTTTTTTGCACCGTGTTCCTTTGCGTAATCGTCCGCTTTTTGGGGTATGATATCGCACGCACCGTACAGCACGCAGCCATCGTCTTTTAGCTGTTTTAGTGCCGCAGCATGGGTCTGTGCTATAATGCCGCAGCCTATTATCGCAAAATTCATAAATATACCTCATCCTAAAATTTATAATATAATTTTAACATGGAATAAATATATTTCTTTGCATATTCTACACTAAATCTGATACATTGTATATTTTTGGCAGCCTTAACTTAATTTATATATTTAAGCTTACTTAAAGAATGGAGATTTTTATGAACATATTTATAATGGCAGACATGGAGGGTGTAAGCGGTGTTTACAGTGCAGTGCAGGTAGATTTTTTAAACGGTGGGGAAAAATACCAACGGGCATGTAAGCTTATGGCAAATGACATAAATGCATGTGCAAGTGCATGTAAAAAAGCAGGTGTAAATAAGGTTTATCTGCGCGATTGCCACGCTATGGGTGGCAATATAAACTATGAAGATTTATCTTCGGATATAGATTTTTGTATTTTGGGCAGTTGTGGGCAGGAGCGCTTTCCACATATAGAGGAGTGCGACGGCGTAATTTTGCTGGGCTACCACGCAATGGCAGGTACACAAAACGCCGTGCTAGAACACACCATGAGCAGTAAGGCAGTGCAAAACTACAAAATCAACGGCAGATCTGTGGGAGAGATAGAGATTGATGCCGCAATTGTGGGTGGCTATGGTAAGCCTGTAATAATGGTTTCAGGCGACGATAAAACCTGCTGTGAGGCAAAAAAATTGTTGCCGAACGTGACAACCTGTGAAGTTAAAAAGGCACACAGCGTATGTGGCGCAACGCTAATCGCACCACACAACGCATACAAATTAATAGAGCAAAGCACAATTGCCGCAATAGAAAATATTAAAAATTTAAGCCCTTACGTTATAGAAGCGCCGGTAAAACTTACAATAGAGCTTACAGAGCGCAGTGCGCTACCAAATGTAAGTGGCAGGCAGAGTATAAAGATAATTGACGGGCGAACTTTTGAGATATGTGCAGAAACTGTGCAAAAAGCGCTTTTAGAGCTGTAACTATACTAACAAGCTGTGAAAGATTTATTGGCACAAAAAAAGACAACTGCTAAGATTGACAAACAATTAAAACTGTGGTAGACTTAACAACATAATATTTTAAACCGTTGATGCGGAGATAAAAATAGGATAAGAGCTTACAGAGAGTCGGGGTGGCTGAGAGCCCGATGGTGACTGCCTATTAAATGGACCGCTGAGGGCATGGTCAAAGAAGTTTTACTTCGAGTATTCCATGACGTGATGGCTTACGTCAGTAGTCGGAAATATGTTAGTATTTCGCAGAGTGTACAGGGGTAATTCCCTGTAAATCAAGGTGGTATCGCGGGTATTTTTATAAACTCTCGTCCTTGACAGATTATTTCTGTCGAGGACTTTTTTTATTTTTATAAAGGAGGAAAAATGAGCTACAATGTTACGTTAGAGCAGGCAATGCAAATTGTTAAGGGCGATGATTACAGGTTGGTACCTATAGCCATGTCGCTGGATATTGCAACAAGCACCATAGAGATCTATAAAAAACTTAAAAATGTTAGCAACAATGTTTTTATCTTGGAATCCTGTGAAGATGCAAAAAAATTTGGTCGATACAGCTTTTTGGGATATGATCCCACTGCCGAAATTGTGGCAAAGGACAATCATATTAAAATAAACTCCGGTATAAATATCGATATTAAAAGCGATAAACCGCACAGGTTTATAAGGCAAATACTCGAGGAAAATAAAAGCCCTAAGATGGAGGGGTTGCCTCCTTTTACCGGTGGGCTGGTTGGTTATTTCTCCTATGATTTTATTAAGTACAGTGTGCCTAAATTAAAACTTAATGCTAACGATGATGAAAATTTCAACGATGTGGATTTAATGCTTTTTAACAAGGTGATTGCCATCGATAATCTCGAAAAAAAGCTGATACTTATTATCAACATCAAAACAGATAATCTGAACGCTAATTACCAAAAAGCCGTTTTAGAGCTTGAGAGTATGAAAAATCTTGTATTATATGGTGACGATATTAAAGAAAAGTCCGGCAAGCTGTTATCACAATTTAAAGCAACCTTTAGCAAGGAGCAGTTTTGTGGTATGGTTGATAAGGCTAAAAAGTATATCTTTGAGGGGGATATTTTTCAGGTTGTTTTGTCCAACCGACTTTCGGCAAACTTTGAGGGGTCTCTCATCGGTGTTTATGAAAAACTACGTGTTAAAAATCCATCGCCCTATCTTTTCTATTTCTCCAGCAACGATATCGAAATTGCAGGTGCATCGCCCGAAACCCTCGTTAAGGCTGTGAACAACAAGGTGATGACCTACCCCCTCGCCGGCACAAAACCGCGGGGCAAAACCGCAGAGGAGGACGCCGCACTTGAAAAAGAACTACTCCATGATGAAAAGGAGCGTGCGGAGCATAATATGCTTGTGGATCTCGGCCGTAATGATATCGGCAGAATCAGCAAATTTGGCACCGTTAAGGTAGAGGATTACATGAAGGTTCTAAAATTTTCTACTGTAATGCACATAGGATCAACCGTTACGGGGGAACTCGCAGCTGATAAAGATGCCCTTGATGCTGTCGATTCCATACTACCTGCCGGAACACTTTCCGGTGCACCAAAAATCCGAGCACTTGAAATAATCGACGAGCTGGAAAACGAAAAGCGAGGCCTTTATGGCGGCGCAATAGGCTATATCGATTTTAGCGGCAATATCGACACCTGTATTGCCATCCGTTTGGCATTTAAAAAGAATAATAAAATATTCGTGCGCTCCGGTGCCGGAATTGTTATGGATTCAGTGCCGGAAAGTGAATATAACGAGTGTATAAACAAAGCGAAGTCGGTCGTATCGGTTTTGGAGGATGTGTAAAATGGTGTTAATAATTGATAATTACGATAGCTTTTCCTATAACTTATACCAAGCCGTAGGGGAATTTATACAGGATATTAGGGTAATTAAAAACGATGAACTAACCGTAGAGCAGATAGATGAACTTTCACCATCGCACATAATCCTCTCGCCCGGGCCGTGCACTCCACTTGAGGCTGGCGTATGTATAGGAGTGGTTCAAAAACTATATAAAAAGTATCCCATGCTTGGGGTGTGTCTCGGTCATCAATCTCTCTGCCATGCTTTTGGGGCGAAGATAACATATGCAAAGGAGATAATGCACGGCAAACAATCGACTATCACTACCCAAAAAAGTATTTTGTTTGATGGATTAGAGGAAAATATCAAGGTTGCACGCTATCACTCCCTTGCCGCAGAAAGAGATACCATGCCAAAAGAGTTGATTATAACCGCCGAAACTGCCGATGGTGAAATAATGGCGGTGGAGCATGAGAGTTATCCGGTATACGGAGTACAATTTCACCCCGAATCCATCCTTACAAAGGATGGAAAAACTATAATAAACAATTTTTTGGAAGGAGCTAAAGCATGATTAAGGATGCAATAATTGCACTTACCGCACATCAAGATTTATCCGGTGAACTTGCGGAAAAAATTATGGATGAAATTATGTCGGGTAATGTGTCGCAGGTGCAGACAAGCGCATATCTCACTGCACTTGCCATGAAAGGCGAAACTATTGACGAGATTGTTGCCTCGGCAAGGAGTATGAGAAAGCATGCGAAAAAACAGCTAAACGACCTTGATGTGCTTGAAATTGTCGGCACAGGCGGTGACAAATCAAATTCGTTTAACATTTCCACCACCTCGGCAATTGTGCTTGCAAGTTTAGGCGTACCGGTTGCAAAACACGGCAACCGTGCCGCCTCCAGTAAATGCGGTTCCGCCGATGTTTTAGAGGCTCTCGGCGTGAAGATAGATTTATCACCTGAAAAAAGCCTTGCTGTGCTGGATGAGATAGGGATATGCTTTTTATTTGCGCCGCTCTACCACAGTGCCATGAAACATGTTGCACCGGTTAGGAGAGAACTCGGAACAAGGACAATTTTTAATATTTTAGGCCCACTTGCCAACCCGTTGGGTGCCGCCATGCAGTTGATGGGGGTTTATGATGAAGCCCTTGTAGAGCCGCTTGCCGAGGTACTTACACGGCTTGGGGTAAAGCGTGGCATGGTGGTTTACGGCACCGATGGACTTGATGAGATATCGGTATCTGCACCAACAAAGGTTTGTGAAATCCGTGATGGATGGTTTAAAAGCTATGAGATTAATCCTGCACAGCTTGGGTTTACACTTCGTGATAAGTCGGAGTTACTTGGTGGCAGTGCTGAGGAAAACGCAAAAATAACGCTTGATATCTTAAACGGCGCAAAAGGTGCAAAACGTGATGCGGTGGTTTTAAATTCGGCGGCGGCGCTTTATATCACCCGTGATAACCTTTCCTTGTGCGATGCGATAAAAGAGGTGGAAAATATTATAGATGATAAAAAAACCCTTGCAAAGCTGAACGAATTTATCGAAATATCAAACAGGTAAACTATGACAATATTAAATAAACTTGCGGACTATGCAAAGGAACGTGTTACAAAAGACAAAAAGAATATCTCAGCGAGTGAGATGAAAAACTTGGCACTGAATCTGCAAAAAGGGGAATTAGTTTTTGAAAAAACACTAAAAAGCACCCCTGCCGGTTTAATCTGCGAGGTAAAAAAAGCCTCACCCTCAAAAGGTGTTATTGCACAGGATTTCCCTTATGTCGACATTGCAAAGGAGTATGAGGAAATCGGCGCCTCATGTATATCGGTTCTCACCGAGCCAAGGTGGTTTTTAGGGAGCGATGAGATATTTGCAAAGATACGCAAAAATGTAAGCATCCCGATGTTGCGCAAGGATTTTACCATCGATGAATATCAGATATATCAAGCAAAAGCGATGGGTGCGGATTGTGTTTTACTGATATGTGCACTTTTGGGAGAGGACGAATTAAAGTTATACCTCAATATCTGCGATGAGCTTGGTATATCCGCCCTTGTTGAGGCACATGACCAATATGAGATAGAAACGGCAATAAAGGTCGGTGCAAGAATGATCGGGGTGAATAACCGCAATTTAAAAACCTTTTCGGTAAACCTAGATAATGCGGCGGTGCTTAAAGAGCATGTTCCAAACGATGTTATATATGTTGCCGAGAGCGGTATAACAACACCACAGGACGGCATAAAACTACTGCAAAACGGTGCAGATGCACTTTTGATTGGCGAGGCATTGATGCGATCATCTAGCAGGCAGGGTTTTATAAACTCAATAAAGGGTTATATTAATGACTAAAATAAAAATATGCGGCCTTTTTCGTGATTGCGACATAGATTATGTCAACCTGACTTTGCCGGATTATTGTGGTTTTATCATAGATTTTCCGAAAAGCCACCGAAGTATTGATAAGGATAAAGCTGCCCGACTGATATCAGGGCTTAACAGAAAAATAAAGTCGGTGTGTGTATTTGTGGATGCAGATATTGATTATATTGCCAAATTTGATAACCTGTGTGACATAATACAGCTACACGGCAACGAAAGCAATGATTACATCTCCGAGTTAAACCTAAGGTTACCGGATAAAGAAATCTGGAAAGCATACAAGGTTAAAAATAAAGATGATATTAAAGTAGCCAAAGCAGCGGCTGCGGACTTGATTTTACTGGATAACGGCTATGGCACCGGTGAGCAGTTTGACTGGTCGCTGATAGATGGACTTGGCAGAGATTTTATTCTTGCAGGTGGGGTTGATGTTGGCAATCTTGAAAAGGCGATGAAAAACTACCTGCCGTACTGTGTGGATGTAAGCAGTGGCGTCGAGACAGATAAGCTAAAGGATTTTAACAAGATAAAACAGATTGTAGATACAATCAGGAAGGAAGAATAAGAATGGTATTTATACTGCACAAATCAGCCACAAAATCACAGATAGATAGTTTTGTTAACTCCTTTGACAATGATAAAATTTCACCCTTTGTTAAGGAGGGTACCGAGCACACCGCAGTGTGTTTGATAGGCAATACCAAGGATATAGACATCGACAGCATAGTTGAAAACACACCCATCGTCAGCTACGGTAAAAGAATCACCGAACCGTATAAAATGGTTAATAAAAGTGTGCGCAGTGATAGGTTGATTATTGATATATCCGGATGCAAAATAGGTGGCGATAACTTTACCGTAATTGCCGGGCCTTGCGCTATCGAGAGTGAAACACAGCTAAACAACATTGCCGAAACGGTAAAAACAACCGGAGTGCAAATTCTAAGAGGTGGTGCATTTAAACCGCGTTCCTCCCCACACTCCTTTCAGGGGCATGGTGAGGATGGATTAAAGTTGTTGCTGGGTGCTAAAAAAAGATACGGACTGCCTATCATCACCGAGATAATGAACCAGACCCAGCTACCTCTGTTTAAAGATGTTGATATTATCCAGATAGGTGCAAGAAACATGCAAAACTTTGACCTACTAAAAGAGGTAGGGGCGCTCGGAAAGCCGGTACTTTTAAAGCGCGGTCTATCCAGTACAGTCGAGGAGCTGCTGCTTAGCGCCGAATATATTCTATCCACCGGAAACGATAAGGTAATTCTATGTGAACGAGGAATAAGAACCTTTGAAACCGAGACAAGAAACACCCTCGATCTCTCTGCGGTGGTGGCGCTAAAACAGAAAACCTATCTACCTGTTTTTGTCGATCCCAGTCATGCCGCAGGCAAGCGATCTTTTGTAGAGCCGCTCACCAAGGCTGCAATTGCGGTGGGCGCTGATGGTGTGATGATTGAGGTTCACAACAACCCTGCAAAGGCATTGTGTGACGGTGCACAATCGATGAATTTAGAGGATTTCTCCTGCTTGATGGCGGAGATAAAAAGGCGGCTTCCTATCGAAAACAAACATATGTGATGAGGGGATAGTTATATGAAAAAAGGTAAATTTGGCAAACACGGCGGACAATATATACCTGAAACGCTGATGAATGCGGTAATCGAGCTGGAAAGAGAGTATGAAAAGTATAAAAACGATAAAGACTTTAACGATGAACTGGCTACACTTTTAAACGAGTACGCAGGCAGACCGTCACGGCTTTATTTCGCAAAAAAAATGACCGAAAATCTCGGCGGTGCAAAAATCTATCTAAAGCGTGAGGATCTAAACCACACCGGATCACACAAAATAAACAACGTTTTGGGACAGGTGCTTTTGGCGCACAAGATGGGCAAAACAAGGGTGATTGCCGAGACCGGCGCAGGGCAACACGGTGTAGCAACCGCAACCGCCGCCGCCCTATTCGGTATGGAATGTGAGATATTTATGGGTAAGGAGGATGTCGAGCGTCAGGCACTTAATGTATATAAGATGAAACTGCTCGGCGCAAAGGTGAACCCGGTTACCTCCGGCACGGCAACGCTTAAGGATGCCGTATCCGAAACGATGAGGGAGTGGACTTCGCGCATCGATGATACCCACTATGTTCTAGGCTCGGTAATGGGGCCACACCCGTTCCCCACCCTTGTAAGGGATTTTCAGGCGGTGATATCTAAAGAGATAAAACAGCAATGCCTTGAAATAGAGGAGCGCTTGCCCGACATGGTTTTGGCATGTGTCGGTGGCGGTTCCAATGCCATTGGTGCCTTTTACAACTTCCTCGATGATAAAGAGGTGGAGCTTATAGGCTGTGAGGCGGCAGGGAGAGGAATCGAAACGCTCGACACAGCGGCGACCATATCGGTCGGCAGTCTTGGAATTTTCCATGGCATGAAAAGCTATTTTTGTCAGGATGAATACGGGCAGATTGCACCAGTATACTCCATTTCGGCGGGGCTCGATTACCCCGGAATCGGTCCGGAGCACGCAAATCTACACGACACAGGGCGTGCAAAATATGTTGCGATAACCGATACTGAGGCGATAAAAGCCTTTGAATATCTATCGAAAACCGAGGGGATAATCCCTGCGATCGAGAGTTCACACGCATTAGCGCATGCAATAAAGATTGCACCGTCGATGAGTAGAGAAAAGATTATAGTAGTCATCCTCTCCGGCAGAGGGGACAAAGACTGTGTTTCGGTAGCAAGATATAATGGTGAGGAGGTTGAGGAATGAAAATTAAAGATGCATTTAAAAACGGCAAGACATTTATACCATTTGTCACCTGTGGCGACCCCGACCTTGATACCACAAAAGCACTTATTTACAAACTTGAAGAGGCAGGCGCAAGCATTATAGAGCTCGGAATACCGTTTTCCGACCCAACGGCAGAGGGCGATGTAATACAGGGCGCAAACCTGCGGGCACTCAAAAATAATATTACCACCGACGATATTTTTGATATGGTGTCCACTATTAAGGTGAGTGTACCGCTTGTCTTTATGACATATGCAAATATTATCTTTACATACGGCATAGAAAGATTTGCCAAAAGGTGTAAAGAGGTGGGTATAAGCGGAATTATCCTGCCGGATATACCTTTTGAAGAAAAAGATGAATTTGCAGAGATTTTCGAAAAACAGGATATAGACTTTATCTCACTCATCGCCCCCACATCTCAGGAGCGAATTAAAATGATAGCAGCGCAGGCAAAGGGGTTTGTCTACTGCGTTTCATCCCTTGGTGTAACTGGGGTTAGGCAAAGTATCACCGCCGACATTGATGCTATGGTATCGCTTGTTCGGGAGGTGTCAGACATACCGGTCGCAATAGGCTTTGGTATTCAAACACCCGAGCAGGCAAAAACAATGGCAGAAAAATCCGACGGTGTTATCGTAGGTTCAGCAATTGTCAAACTTATTGCACAACATAGCAAAAATAGCCCCCAATATGTTTATGAATACGCGAAAAATATGACTGATACTATAAAGTGATTTTTATAAACATTATATTCCATCAACCAGCGTTCAAGTTGTAATATCCATGCCAAAAACTGTGGAAGAGACATGAATCGACCGTAAAAAATCTTGTTTTTTTGTTTTAATAATCAGATATTTATCGGGTAGATTACTGCGGTGTGGGCAGGCAAAAAGTTAGTATTTTCTAACCAAATCGAGCAGCTATAATCTGTTTTTTGTGTAACATGTAACATTCTTTGTTTTTGCAGGGCAAAAATCGTTGACTTTATAGCTGTTTAATGTTAGTATTTACTAGCAAGTTAGCTACTTCTAACTTGCTAGTAAAACCTTTTGGAGGTATTCCCATCGCTAAATATAAATACACAATAATTCTTTTTGTACTTATAGTTATATTTTCTTTTATTTCAATATTTATTGGGGCATACAACATAGATTTAGCCGGATTGATGGCAGGCGATTTTAACCAAATTCTTGTCCTCACTGTCGGGCGAATCCCCCGTGTACTTGCAATTCTCTGCACCGGTGTTGGGATGAGTGTCGCCGGGCTTATAATGCAAAATCTCTGCCGAAACAAGTTTGTATCCCCCACTACCGGTGCGACAATCTCCTCGGCACAGTCCGGGGTTTTGTTAACCTATCTTGCTTTCCCTACAGCGGGTTTAATGGGAACGACATTAATCACCTTTGTAACCTCGATACTGGGCACATGGGTTTTTGTGTGGTTTATTCAGCGTATAAAATTTAAAGATGTAATTATGGTGCCGCTTATTGGTATAATGTTCGGTACTGTTATTGGTGGCGTTAACAGCTATTTTGCCTACGAGTATGGGCTTATGCAGGCGATGTCCAACACCTTTACCGGAAGCTTTGCCATGGTTACTGCAGGGCGATACGAAATTGTGTTTATCGTAGTACCGCTTGTAATACTGGCGTTTATTTTTGCCAACTATTTTAATATCGTGGGTCTTGGCGAGACATTTTCAAAAAACCTTGGTGTAAACTATAACTTTGTGCTTTTTGGTGGGCTTACCATCGCCGCTGTTTTAACCGCCGCAATTATTGTGACGGTTGGCACAATTTCATATATCGGACTTATAATACCAAACCTAGTTTCTATGTTTCGTGGCGATAAGATAAAGGGTACAATTTTAGATGTGTCTTTGTTCGGTGCACTTTTTGTGCTTATCTGTGACATTATTGCAAGAATTGTTATACACCCCTACGAGCTACCGGTTGACCTTATATCCGGTGTTATCGGAAGTGCGCTGTTTATTGCCATGTTGTTCAAACGATTAAACCCCGGAAAACCCAAAGTAAAAAAGGAGATAGCGGATGCAAAAGAGTAGAATGAAAAGCTCTACCAAGCTAATATTAATGCTTATTCTCTCGATAATACTATCTTTGGGCTATCAGTTTATCGAGGTAGACATGAACTTTTTCATGTTTGTTATGGAGCTTAGATTGCCAAAACTCATGGCGATGATAATAGCCGCCTTTTGTATCGGCACGGCAAGTATTGTTTTTCAATCCATAATCAACAACCGGATTATCACCCCCTGCCTACTTGGTATGAACTCGCTTTACATACTGGTTCACACCGGAGTATCCTTTGTGTTTGGCGCAAACAGCTTTATGATGTCAAACAAAAATTTAGCATTTGTAATTGATGTTATCATTATGGGTATTGTTGCAACCTTTGTCTACAGCACACTGTTTAAAAAGACACGCTACAACGTTTTATATGTTCTGCTTTCCGGAACAGTTCTTGCTACACTTTTTACTAGCATCTCCAACACCATGACAAGAATGATGGATCCAAACGAATATGACGTGCTATTATCCAGCCTTGTTGCAGGGTTTGACCATGTAAATGCCGAGATTATCTATCTGTGCCTTTTCTTAATAGCGTTAACCATGTTTGTTTTGCGCAAAGAGATAGCACTTCTCGATGTTATTACTCTTGGTAAAAATCAGGCAATAAACCTTGGGGTAGATTATGACAAGACTATATCAAGGCTCCTTATCGGTGTGACATTTTTTATTACCATCGCCACCGCCCTTGTCGGCCCAATCTCCTTCCTTGGCCTTATCATCGCCAACATTTCACGGGAGCTGCTTAAAACCTATAAGCATAAACAGCTTATGATAGGTGCATTTTTATCCGGCGTTATCGTGCTTATGTTTGGGCAGATATTAATAGAGCATGTGTTTGGATTTAGTGTAGTTATATCGGTGTTTATTAACCTGTTTGGCGGCGCATACTTCTTGTTCCTTATACTTAGAGGCAGAAACGTATAGAAAGGATTATCTTACATAGATGAAGATTAAAGCAATTAATAAAAACTACGGCGAAAAACACGTCGTCAAGGACGTAACCTTTCAGCTACCCCGTGGTAAGGTAATCTCGCTTATAGGTCCCAACGGTGCCGGAAAATCTACCGTTTTGAACATAATTACCCGCCTTATCGCCCAGGATAGTGGCAAGGTAAATATCGAGGACAAGGATTTGCAGGAATGGAAAAGCAAGGAGCTTGCAAAGAAACTTGCAATCCTCACCCAGACAAACAACATACAGATGAAGCTTACCGTAAAAGAATTGGTATCATTCGGACGTTTCCCCTATAGCGGTAGTAACCTCACAAAAGAGGATGACGAAAAGGTTAACATGGCTATCGACTATATGGAGCTAGGAGAATTTACCGACAGGTTTATCGACGAACTCTCGGGCGGTCAGCTACAACGTGCATATATTGCAATGGTAATTGCACAGGACACCGAGTTTGTGTTTCTAGACGAGCCGACCAATAATCTTGATATCTACCATTCTTCCAACCTGATGAAGCTTGTGCGTAGGCTTAGCGAGGAGCTTGGAAAAACCGTTATCCTTGTGCTACACGAGATAAATTTTGCCTCGGCTTATTCCGATTATATAGCCGCATTTAAGGATGGTGAGCTATATAAATTCGGTGAGGTTACCGAGATAATGACGAAGGACGTGCTTAAAGACCTTTACAACGTGAATTTTGACATTCAGATGATAAACGGAAAACCAATTTCCATATATTATTAGGTGTATATCGATGTTGAGCACCCACTGCAGGGGTGTTGCTATAAGTTAGTATATTCTAACATCGATAGATATATAGACAAACAAGAGGAGAAAATATGAAAAAGATAATTACCTTAATACTTGCCGGAGTTTTGGCAGTATCTATGGTTGCCTGTGGTTCAACGGTGGAAGAGACCGCTACACCAACAGCTGAGGCTACATCGGCATCAGAGGCTACCGAAACACCTGCATCCGAAGCTACCGAGGCTGCAACCGGCGAAACCGTTGTAATTCAGACAGTTAATGCTGCCGACGAGTTAATTGATGTTGAGTATATGCTTGATCCACAGCGTATTGTTGTACTTAACTATCAGACACTTGATTTCCTTGATGCAATGGGACTTGGCGACCGCATTGTGGGTACCATCGGCGACCCAACCATGTCGGAGCATCTGCTTAAATACTACGAAGATCCGGATATCGTACAGCTTGGCGGTATGAAGGATTATGACCTAGAGGCTGTTATGTCGCTACAGCCCGACGTTATCTTCTCCAGTGACCGTACCGCATCTCACTACGATGACCTTTCGGTAATAGCACCGGTATTCTGTGCCTTTGTTGATTATGAGGCAGGCTACATGAACAGCTATAAAGACCTTGCAGCAAGACATTCTGCAATGTTTGGCTTAACCGATGAGGTTGACGCAATTATTGCAGGATATGAAGATAGAATTGCCGCCATCAACGCATTTGCGACAGAGGGCGAGGGCACAACCGCACTGCTCGGGCTTGTAACCGGCGGCGAGTACAACGCACTTGGTAACGGCGGCCGTTGCTCCATCATAACCAACGAGATGGGCTTCAACAACCTAGATGCTGACCAGGATGTAAACCACGGCGATATTGCCTCAACCGACCTTATATTACAGCAAAACCCTGACTATCTGTTTGTGCTTGATAAGGATATGGCGGTAGGCGATGAGGTTTCCACCACAGCCGAGGACCTAATCATGGGCGATCAGATTATCCAGCAGACGACTGCATACCAAAATGAAAACATTGTTTTCTTAACACCTGGCAATAACTGGTATCTTGTAGATGGTGGTATCACCGCACTGGATGCAATGATCAAGTGCATAGAGGATGCAATAGCTTAATATATTAAACTTAAAAACAACCGATTTGGCCAATGCCAAATCGGTTGTTTTTTGTTGTAAAGATTATTTTTCCTACATCATTTTTTTCTTATCGGCGACCCATTTTTGTTGCAGTTTCGTCAACAGCTCGTTAAGTGTTTGCTGTTCCTCGGTGCTCAAAATGGACACTATCTCGGATTCATCCATTCCATGCTGTTGCATCTTCTCACTTTTGTGCTCTGCAATCTGCCCGCAGATAGAAATAAGCTTTACTAGTGTGTGTTTGCTGTTGGTTTTCATGGTTAGTTCCCTTTTCTTATTGTATGTTTGTTTTTGGTGTAAAAATTTTTCTTGATATTATAATATAAAGTATCAATAC
>CAYJKW010000015.1:0-35798 GCA_964370765.1 uncultured Oscillospiraceae bacterium | reverse complement strand
CTGGGGTTTAATTCGCTTAGAAAGCATATAAAGATAGAGCCAATGCGCTGGTACTATCATTGTGATCGGCTTGGCATGATGGTATGGCTAGACATGATAAACGGCGGTGGTGATTATAAATTATCGGTAATAACTGCCCCGGCCTTTTTACCCATTAATTTAAAGGATAATAACTACAAGGCCTTTGCAAGGCAAGATAAAGTTGCACGACAAGAATTTTACACAGAGATGGCAGAGATGATAGCCATGTTAAAAAACTGTCCTTGCATAGTAATGTGGGTACCCTTTAACGAGGGTTGGGGACAGTTTGATTCAAAAAAGGCATACGATATTATAAAGGAACTGGATCCAACACGTCTTATTGACCATGCAAGTGGTTGGCACGACCAAGGAATAGGCGATTTTAAAAGCTTGCACATCTACTTTAGAAAATACAAACATAAAAAGGATAAATTAAACAGGCCGGTTATTCTTAGTGAATTTGGCGGCTATGCTTATAAAGAAAGCGAGGCTTTGCATGAAAAAAGGACATTCAGCTATAAATATTTACAATCAAGGGAGGACTTTGTTTTTGCTGTAAGGAATCTATACACCAACGAGATTATACCTGCAAAACAACAGGGTCTTTGCGCATGCATCTATACACAGCTATCCGATGTTGAGCAAGAAATTAACGGCATACTAAGCTTTGATAGAAAAAGTTGTAAAATTAATCCAGCGGAGATTACAGAAATTTTCGACAAACTTTATATTTAGCTGCATATACCTATCATTAAACAAATCCTCTATTACAATAAATAAGTGCACTTATATATTGCAATAACCCTAAAGGTGTGATACAATCATACGCATAAGTTAGTTTATGCTAACTCAAAAGCTAGTGTCGTCTGCGCAGCTTCCTGATCTTGAGTTCAGATATAGTACAACAGCAGGTAATTCACTTCTTATAGAATCAAGCTAACTAAAATGCCCTCATAGAGATTTAAACTATCAATTATATTAATTTTTGGAGCTTTTATGAACAACAAATTAAGTGGTGTTAAGGACACATTGTTTATTCCATTGGTGGCCAGGGCTTATGTGTCTGATAGGTTCCCCGATTACTTTTATGATGAAAAGGCACTTTCAATCCAAAGTAATATCCCCTCCAATTTAATCACTCAACGAAGCTCGGAGTATAGTATGATGGCCTCGGCATCAAGGGCTGTTATCATGGACAAAGCTGTAACTGCTTTTATACAAAAGCATAGTGTGTCGAATGTCGTGTGTATAGGTTGTGGACTTGAAACTATGGTGTTTAGGCTTAGTGACCTATCTGATAAGGTTCATTTTTATGAAATAGATTTCCCAACTGTTATCGAAAACAGGCGGGATGTTTTAGGTGTGTGCCAAAACGAAACATTGATTGCTGCCGATGCAAACGAGCTTGAGTTTGCACAACATATAGACTGTGCATTACCTACTATATTTGTAGTTGCAGGAGTCTTCCAGTACTTTAAAGAGCCGGCTGTTTTAACACTGATTTCAAAGCTTCAAAAACAGTTTCATAATGCCGAGTTGTTGTTTGATGCGGCAGATAGCTTTGGGGTAAAGTATGCGGAGCGTTATGTTAAGAAAACCGGAAACCAAGATGCTATGATGTACTTTTATATAGATGATGCAAAAGCTTTTGAAAAAAAAGCTAAACTTAAATTATTATCAGTAAAAGGCTTCTACAGTGATGTAGATAAATCACTTAGGCGCAAACTAAAACTATATACGAGAATTGCAATGAAGGTTGCTGATGATAAACTTCATGCAATGTTGTTACATTATGCATTTTAAAACTAAGCTTTTGCGTATCTGCCAGTAACATATAATCTTGCTTGATACTGTACAATTGTATGGTGTAAAGTATTACTAATGTTGATATAATTTATAGACAAAGTACTATTTACCAATATTTTCAACCTATTTTATAGAAAACACTCTATAGATTTACTAAGGTTTTTGTCTTTTTTCCACTTGCAATTAATATACTTTATTGGTACAATAATCATAAATGGTATGCAAATTTCGCTATTAAATTGTAGATGACTTGTAGCATACTGTGTGATTTTGAAACAATATTTAAAGGAGATTTTGTTATGGAGCAGAACAATAACTACAACTATCCACAGGGTAACACTACACCAGATCAAGGGTATGACCAGCAACAACAAAACGGATATTACCAACAGCCCGCTCAGGATAGCTACTACCAGCAACAACCAGACCAAAATTACCAGTATCAACAGCAAAACCAAGCATACTACCCACCCCAGTCCAACCCTGATTCAATGGAGAATACCGGTCTTGCGGCTATATGCTATCTTGGCCCTGTCTTTTACCTTGTTGCACTTACTGCTAACGGTTCATCACCATTTGTTCGTCACCATGCAAATCAAGGGCTTGCACTTGATATACTTACCATGCTTGCCACCCTGCTAATGATTATTCCTATACTTGGTTGGATTGCATACGGCATATTAAGCTTTGTGCTTTTTATTTTTAGAATAATGGGAATTCTAAATGCAAGAAAAGGTAGTTCATCTACAACACCTATCTGTGGTGGTTGGACATTTTTCCGCTAAGTATTAAATTGTAATATATTATAATAAACAATGGCGATACCACACGTCTACCATGGTATCGCCATTGTTTATTTGTTTAAATTAATAGTGTGAATTTTGCAGTGTTTAATTTTTTAATATCCGAAAATCCTTTTTACGACAAAAGAAAATAATTTCCTTTAATTGTTACAGAAAGAAAACATTTTTCAAAAATGTGTTGACATTGTGTTTTTGCGGTGATAGTATATATGCAAGATTAACAAAACAATCTTAAACGTTAAAAAGTTTTAGGAGGAAAAGAAATGAAAAAATTATTGGCATTATTCTTATCTATGGTAATGGCTACTTTTGTTTTCACCTCATGCGGTGCACCCGCCGAGGAGCCTACCGAACCAACATCAGATCCCGCAACAGATACTTCAGCACCAGAATCCGAACCAGCTGCACAGGCTGCAGAGATTACTATGTGGACATTCCCGATTGGAGCTTTCGGTGATGCTGCAACAGTTGAAGGCTTTGTAGATTCCTTTAACGCAATGTACCCAGATATTACAGTAAACGTAGAAACTTTAGATTATACAACAGGTGATGATCAAGTTACCGCTGCGATAGAGGCCGGTACTGCACCAGA
Source organism: uncultured Oscillospiraceae bacterium (assembly GCA_964370765.1). Taxonomy (GTDB): domain Bacteria; phylum Bacillota; class Clostridia; order Oscillospirales; family Ruminococcaceae; genus CAYJBH01. Next base: position 32,576 of record CAYJKW010000015.1, on the reverse strand, counting down.
TATTATCATGGAAGGCCCTGAGCGTTTAGTGGCTAACTGGGGTGCTAAAGGTTTAATGGTAGACCTAAGCGACTTAATGGACGACGAGGCTGTTGCCGATATTAGTGCTGTTTCTCAAGCTGTTTTAGACGCTTGCATGGCACCAAGTGGTGAGTACTACGAATATCCAATGGTTATGACAACACACTGTATGGCAATCAACTATGAATTATTTGAGGCTGCCGGTGCACTACAGTACATCGATGAAGAGACACGTTCATGGACAACCGATGACTTTGTTTTAGCAATGGAAGCTGTACGTGATAGTGGACATGCTGTTCCCGGTATCATCTACTCCGGTGGACAGGGTGGCGACCAAGGTACACGAGCTCTTGTAACAAACCTATACGGAGCATCCTTTACAAACGATGACTTCACTGCTTACACAATTAACGAAGAGGCCGGCGTTAAAGGTTTAACTTTACTATCTGACATGGTTTCAAACGGTTCTCTAACACATGATGCAGGTATTGCTGCAGCAGACGAACTACAGCTATTTGCTAACGGAACAAGTGCAATAACCCTTGCATGGAACGCCGCAAACGAGGCAACATATGCATCACAGGCAGCATTCACACCTTTCGCAATGAACTTCCCTTCTGACGATGGCGTTGCTGAGCTTCAGGGTGGTATATGGGGATTCGGCGTGTTTGATAACGGCGACCAAGCTAAGATAGATGCATCAAAAACATTTATTGAGTTTTTAGCAGACGACCAGACACAAGGCCCGATAAGTGTAGCAGCTACAGGATTTTTCCCTGTACGTGCTTCCTACGGTAATGTTTATGCCGGCACAGAGAACGAAGAAAGAATGGGCATCTACGCATCATTCCTTCCAAATCTCGGAGCATACTACCAGGTAGCACCAGCATGGCCGGAGCAGCGCACAGCATGGTGGAACATGCTACAACAGGTATTCTCCGGTACAGATGTACAAACAGCTACAGATGACTATATTGCTACAGTAGAAACAGCAATGGCCGAGTAACCTATTATTCTATAAGCCCCGTGCGAGTTTTCAAATTGCTCATGCGGGGCTTTATTAGATAATAAAAATATAAGAGGTTTTTACATGAGTTCTAACTTGTCCTCAGCAAAAGCTTTAAATAAAAGCAAGATTTTAGCAAGAAAAGAAGCTATTTCGGCTTATATTTTTTTGTTTCCTGCTTTAATCTTCTTTGTAGTTTTTGTTGTTATTCCAATGCTATCAGCACTGTTTAACAGCTTTTTCCATTATTCGTCTACCGAGTTCAGCTTTGCCGGATTTCATAACTATATAAAAGCATTCACCGACCCTATTTTTTTAAGGGCGTTACTTAACACTTTTTTAATTGTGTTTGTCAGCGTTCCTGCAGTTATGGTTTTCTCTCTTTGGGTAAGCACTGCGGTATATAAAATGAGCAACATCCCCCTTGCTATATACCGCTGTATCTTCTATCTTCCTGTTGTTACCGGCACCGTTGCAGTTACAGTAGTGTGGAAATGGATGTTTAACCAGTACACCGGTCTTTTAAACAACGTCCTTACAACTGCCGGATTATTAGAGCGCGGTATAAGCTGGCTTGGCGATGACCGCACGGCTATATGGTGTATTATTTTGATACTATTTACAACATCTATCGGTCAACCTATCGTCCTTTACATCTCTGCTCTTGGTAATGTTGATGCATCTTTAACAGAGGCGGCCGAGGTAGATGGTGCAACTGATTTTCAGGTTTTTTGGAAGATAAAATGGCCAAGCATTATGCCTACTACACTGTATATTATAATTATTACAACCATAAACAGCTTCCAATGTTTTGCATTAATACAGCTACTTACATCCGGTGGACCAAACAACTCTACGCAAACCATAATGTACTATATTTATTATAATGTGTTTAAGGTTGATGATTTTGGTTACGGTAATGCAATGGGTATTATTTTGGCTGTAATCATAGCAATTTTTTCTATTATACAGTTCCGCTTTGCCGGTTCGGGAAAGGGGGCTAAATAATGAAAACTTCTAACAACATATTCTATAAAGGTCTTTGTTCCGTATTAATGGTTATTTTTGCAGTACTTTTCACCTTTCCCCTATACTGGATTATAACCGGATCATTAAAAGATGCAGCAGCGATTAACTCAGCAGTGGTACAGTGGATTCCACTTGCACCTACTTTAGATAACTATATAAGGCTGTTTGAGGAGCCCGCACTACGTTGGCTTTTTAACACTGTTTTTATTTCGGTGGGTGCAATGATTTTAACCTGTATTGCAGCATCTATGGGTGGCTATGCTATCGCAAAAAAAAGATTTCCCGGTAAGGCTATAATCTTTGGCTTAATGGTTGCAGCAATGGCACTACCAAAACAGGTTATCCTTATTCCATTATTAAAGCAGATGAACATCATGGGCATACACGACACTCTTGCATCTGTTATGCTTCCGATAATCGGATGGCCTTTTGGTGTGTTTTTAATGAAACAATTCTCAGAGGGCATTCCGACAGAGATGTTGGAGGCTGCACGAATAGATGGCGCCGGTGAAACCTTAACCTTTGTTCGTATAGTTTTCCCTATGATTAAGCCCGGTGTGGGCGCACTTGCAATATTCACTTTTATCTCAACATGGAATGACTATTTCATGCAGTTAATTATGCTTAACAGTAGAGATAACCTAACAATATCTCTTGGTATTGCAAAGCTTCAGGCAGAGTCTTCTACCGATTTTGGTATGATCATGGCCGGAGCAGCCGTTGCAGCTGTACCAATAATTACAATATTTTTAATATTCCAAAAATACTTTACGAAGGGTATTACAATGGGTGCAGTAAAGGGATAAAAAGGTAACATTATTTTTAGATTTAGGAGGTATTATGTCAGACTATCGTGGAATTTACCCTGCTTTTTATGCATGTTATGATGATGATGGAAATATAAGCAAAGAGCGTATAAAGCAGTATGTAAGGTATCTTATAAATGCCGGTGTACACGGCCTGTATGTGGGCGGATCATCAGGAGAGTGTATCTATCAAGATATCGCCGAACGCCAGCAGGTTGTAGAGGCTGTAATGGAGGAAAAAGCAGGCAGTGATATTAAAATTATAGCACATGTAGCCTGTAACAATACTAAGGATAGTATAAAACTTGCATCCCATGCCCAGTCACAAGGGGTTGATGCAATTGCTGCAATACCTCCTATCTACTTCCGACTTCCGGCACATGCAATAGCTAAATATTGGAATGATATAAGCAGCGGTGCGCCGGATACAGATTTCTTTATCTATAATATACCTCAGCTTGCCGGCGTTGAGCTAACTCCGGCGCTTTTAGGTGAGATGAAAAAAAATAAAAATGTTGTTGGTGTTAAGAACTCTTCGATGCCAACTATGGATATATCTTTATGGCGAGCCCAGGGACTTTCCATCTTCAACGGACCTGATGAGCAGCTGTTATCGGGTCTTGCCGCAGGTGCTATAGGTGGAATAGGCGGCACATTTGGTGTTATGCCTGAGCTTTATCTTGCACTATACAACAAGTTTTGCAAAGCCGATATAGCCGGAGCAATAGCACTTCAAGACGAGCTGTTAAGAATTATAGGCATACTTGCAGGTAGTACCAGTAGTTTGTATGCCGTGGCAAAAGAGGTGCTTCGTCTACGCAATAACATCGATATTGGAGATGTGCGTAGGCCGTTACCTACACTCGATGAATCGGGTAAGGCTATGGCTGTTAAGGCTTTACAGGCAATCAATGAAGCACAAAACTTAATCTAAGGAGAATATATGCCGGAAAAGGATGTATTTTACCGCCTTACAATAAGATACTATCATTTCACAAAGGCGGAAAAACGTGTTGCCGATTATGTTATAGCAAATAGAAAAGATGTTCAATTCATGTCTATTTCTGAGCTTTCGAATGCATGTAAAGTTGCAGACTCCACCATTACAAGATTTTGTAAAAAAATTAAATGTGATGGCTACAACGCATTTAAGTTGGAGGTTGCTACATCAGCCGGTAGGTCGCCTAACAGTGGTCTTGCAACAAAAAATAAAAAAGGTGATATCCACAAACGGTTTGAGGATATTAGAAACAACCACAAAGACACTATTGATGAATCTTTCACACTTGTTGACCCCATAGAGATCTCAAAGTCGGTTGATTTAATCTCTAAAGCCGGTACTATATTATGTGTTGGGCAGGGTGCCTCCATGATAATGGCGCAGGAGGCCGCTCACCTTTTTTCCACCGTACGTAACAATGTAATGGCCATGTTGGACTCCCATATACAGGTTGCAGTTGCAAGCAACCTAAGAAAGGCAGATGTTGTTCTTTATTTTTCTTATTCCGGTTCAACAAGGGAACTTATAGAGCTAATAGAGATTAACAGGCGTAATCATGTTAAAACAATATTAATAACACGGTATCCTCGATCTCCGGGTGCATTGCAAGCAGACATAGTATTACTTTGCGGTTCGGTTCAACCACCAAAGGAGATGGGGTCGGTATCGGCCAAGATTGCACAGCTATTTATCTTGGATTTGTTGTTTACCGAATATAATCTAAAACACCCTGAGGAATGTGAAAAATTTAAAAACAACATATCAAAATCACTCTCCACAAAGCATATTTAAGACTTTCAAGAGGCAAAAATGAATAGAAAACGAATATTATTGTACGGCGATTCAAACACCTGGGGATATAAGGCGGAAACTGATTCAAGGTACGATGACGACCAACGTTGGACTATGAGGCTTTCTGAACTGCTTGGCAATGATTATCAGGTAGTAGAGGAAGGGCTTTGCGGCCGAACAACGGTTTTTGACGATCCACTGTTCAACGGACTTAACGGTTTAAAATATCTACCTATCTCGCTTGATAGCCACAAACCATTAGACACACTTGTAATAATGCTTGGAACAAACGATTGCAAAGAGAGGTTTAGTGCAACCGCAGCAAACATTGCAACAGGGGTGGAACAGCTTGTTCTAACAGCGCAGCGCAGCGATGCATTTCGTGATAAAAAGCGAATACTAATTGTGGCACCTATTATTATTGGTGAACAGGTTTACACACTGCCACAAGGCGAAAGGTTTGGCGCAGGCTGTGTGGAAAAGTCTAAAAAGCTTCCGGTTTTTTTAAAACAATCAGCAGCTGCACTTGGCTGTGAATTTTTAGATTCAAATGAATTTGTTAAACCCTCAACTGCCGATTATATTCATTTCGACCTAAAAAGCCAGGAATTACTTTCAGATGCAATTTTTAAGATGATATCAAAAAAATAAGTTTAGGATTATATCATGAATAATATTAACGAACTAAAAACATGGGCAAAAAGCGAACTGGACAGCTGTGTAAATTTTTGGCTAAAAAACGGAATGGATGAAAAAAACAAAGGAATTTACACCTGCCTTGATCGAGAGGGAAAAATATATAGCACCGATAAAAGTGTGTGGATGCAGGGAAGATGTGCCTATACATTCAGCTATCTTTGTAGTGTGTATGGTAAAAACCCGCAATGGATTGCCGCCGCTGAAAGCTGCCTAGATTTTATGGAAAGTTACTGTATAAACAGGGATGCGGGGGGCAGGATGTACTTTACTGTTACCGCCGAGGGGTTGCCTTTGCGCCAAAGAAGATACTGTTTTTCAGAAGGGTTTTATGCTATAGCAAACGCAGAGTTCTATGGAATAACCGGCAAAAAAGAGCATCTTGAGCGTGCGAAAAAGGCATACCGGTTAATATACAACCTTAACAATGGTCTGATAGCAGATCCAACCGGACTTGGCCCTAAATCGATAGAAAGCACCCGCTCTGGACGTTCGCTTGCCGATCCGATGATATTTCTAAATATTAACAACGTGTTCTCTCGTGTTGATCCGGATAACAAGAATGAGTATACCGAAAATTCAAAAAAATGTATTGATGACATATTTAAATATCACCGCAAAAAAGATATGCGGTGCACCCTTGAAACAGTAGGCAAGAATGGTGAATTTTGGAGCGATATAACCGCCGGCAGAGTTGTAAATCCAGGGCATGATATTGAGTGTGCATGGTTTATGATGGAATTTGCAAAGGCGCAAAACGATAAAGAACTTTATAGCGAATCGCTAAGCATAATAAAGGATGCGTTAGAGTCCGGCTGGGATGATGAATATGAAGGCATACTTTATTTTACAGACTGCCTTGGCAAACCTACCGAAGCTTATGAACATGACATGAAGCTGTGGTGGCCACACACCGAAGCACTTATAGCCTGTGCTATGGCATATGCGGATACAGGTGATAAGTATTTTGAAGAATGGCTTTTAAAGATTGCAAGTTACTGCAAAACATACTTTACAGACGAGGCCTACGGCGAATGGTATGGATACCTTCGCAGGGATGGTAAACCAACCGAGCCTGCAACAAAAGGCAGTACATTCAAAGGTCCTTTCCACCTACCCCGTGCATTGGCAATGGTCGATCAAATATTAAAAGATATGTAATTTACCTATTATTCAAAAAGTCTCCTATTTAGGGGGCTTTTTATTTGTTGTCACCAGCTACTTTTTATTACATAGCAATAGTTTTCAATTCTATTATTTAGCATTTTGTAGGTTTGTCAAACATATTGGACAAGGAACTCAATAGGGGAAAGCCAACCAAGGGGTCTCATTGGAAAATTATTTGACCTGCGATTATGGGTTGCAAGTTGCATTTGAAAGTCTTGAAGAGAATAAAAAGAGTGGGATGAATAAAACCGTTTTTGATCCTCACGGTGACTACGCTCCACTTTTCCGTTGTGACGGGGCGTATAGGGACGAATTTTCTTGTGCTTAATGCCTAATTTGGACAATGTAGACTCGAAAAGAGTCATTTTATCCTTAGCAGTGTTGGAAAAACGATTGGTAAATTCGAAACCGTTATCTGTCTGGACACACTCTACTGCAATTCCTTTTCTGGCATAAAATTGTACCAGCCGCATGGCGAAGTCCGCTGATGAATAGGTGGAATGCTCCGGATAAGCGTACAAAAAGCGTAGTCTCGTTCGTTCGTCAATGGCGGTATACTGATATAGTTTCAACTCTGGGTCGGCGATACAACGGCGAGGGACTACTTTCACATCCACTTGGACACGTTGACCGGCATAGCTCATCTGTTCATACGGCTTTGCTTTATAAACATTTTTCTTTTCTTTGACCGGAAAAAGCCCCATTCTTCGCATCACTCGAAACAAACTTTCGGGACGACGGGTGTATCCTCCTTTCTTGAGCCGATGCCACAGTTCCACCATACCTAAGGTTGGATTTCGTCGCCGCATATCGCTAATGCGCTTCAGCTCTTGCGCTGTGTGCTGATTTGGGTGACTGTGTGGACGACGAGACTGACAGCCAAGCGACGTTTCTGTGCCATCCCAGCGTTCTTTCCAGAAGTAGATGTATGACCGTGACTTGTTGTACTTGCGGCTGGCGCGGCTGACACCATATTTTGCTGCGTACTTCATTAGGGATTGCCGATACCGCATATCTTGTGTTATACTGTTACTCATAGAGGGATACAGCTCCTTTGCTATCGTTTTGTGTGGTAACTCAATGATAACCTATTTGGCTGTATTTCTCTATTTGTTTTTTCAAGTGTCCAATATCTATTGTACTCCTACAAACCGGCATAGTTTCAAAAACATTTTATATTGCAATTTACCTATAAATTTGTTATAATGCTTAATATATATAATTTTGTAACAATATATAGAGGTGAGCATTGTCAGAACGAATAAAAATTAAGATTGATAAAAATGCAAAGATTACTCAGCTACCGGCCATAGCACTGCGTGGACTTGTAGTATTTCCGGGTAATATTGTACATTTTGAAGTAGGGCGTGAGCGCTCCATTGCAGCGATTGAATGGGCAATGGAAAACAACTGCCCTATATTTTTAGTTACTCAAAGAGATTTAGAGGTTGAACATCCTGGAATTGACGACCTTTATCAGTACGGAGTAGTTTGTGAGCTTAAACAGCTACTAAGAGGAAACGAGACATCGGTTAAAATTTTAGTTGAAGGTAAGTTTAGGGCAAAACTGTCCTCCATTGACCAAACAGGTAAGTTCCTTTTAGCAAATATTAAATATACTCCACTTAAAAAGTACAGGGAAGCACAGGGGGAAGAGGTAGAGGCACTTGTAAGAACACTAAAGGATGCCTTCGAAGACTATCTGAGCCTTAACCCAAGGTTACCGAAGGATGTTGTCTACTCAATCTTCACCAGCGAAGACCCGATGTTTCTTGCGGATTTTGTGCCCAGTAGCATACTTTTCAAATATTCTGAAAAACAGATGCTACTAAACGAAGGGACACTTGTTAGTAGGCTTACAAAGCTAATTTCACTTTTTAAAAGGGAAAACAACATAATCTCGATAGAGCAGGAGATTAATGACAAGGTAAGCGACCAGATGGAAAAGAATCAACGTGATTACTACCTGAGGGAGCAGATGCGGGCCATTACAAGTGAGCTCGATGAGGATGAGAATACTCGGGATGAGTCAGAGCGCTATCGTGAAAAAATAGAGGCAATAGGTTTAGAGGGTGAGGCTAAGGAAAAACTAATAAAAGAAACTGAAAGGCTGATGAGAATGACATCCTCCTCTCAGGAGGCTGCAGTTATAAGAACCTACCTTGATACCTGCCTATCACTACCATTTAATATTTTAACCGAAGATAACCTTGATCAGCTGCATGCCGAGAAGGTTTTAGATGCTGACCACTATGGTTTAAAGCGTGTAAAAGAGAGGATACTTGAGATTCTTGCAGTCCGTAGCCTTGCACCGGAGCAGAAAGGTCAGATTATCTGCCTTGTAGGCCCCCCCGGTGTAGGTAAAACATCGGTAGCCCAGTCGATTGCAAGGGCAATGAATAGAAAATATTCAAGAATGTCACTTGGTGGTGTTAGAGACGAAGCAGAAATTCGTGGGCATCGCAGAACTTATATAGGTGCCCTGCCAGGTAAGATTATTAACGCTGTATCGATTGCGAAAAGCAGAAATCCTTTAATCTTATTAGATGAAATAGATAAGCTTGCTTCCGACTTTAGGGGTGATCCAGCGGCAGCACTTTTAGAAGCGCTTGATCCGGAACAGAATAAGGAATTTAGAGATCATTATCTTGATATTCCGTTTGACCTATCAAAGGTTCTTTTTGTTACTACTGCAAACTCACTGGACAGGATTCCACGGCCGTTACTGGACAGGATGGATGTAATAGAGTTATCTAGCTATACAAGGATAGAAAAATATCATATTGCAAAAAATCATCTGTTCAAGAAAGTTGTTAAAGAAACAGGACTTCAGGGTAAGGTGAAATTTAACGACACGGCGTATTACGAGTTAATAGACCATTACACCCGTGAAGCAGGTGTTCGTAGTTTACAGCGATCAATATCTGAGGTGCTACGTAAATCGGCAAGGAAGATCGCAGCCGGCGAGAAAAAGACAATGACTATAAATGCCAAACAGGTTGGCGAACTACTTGGACCACGCAGAGTAAAGCCGGGATTTTTTAATAGTCGCAATGAGATTGGAATCTCAAACGGACTTGCATGGACATCCGGTGGCGGGGAAATACTGCCTATTGAAGTACAGGTGATTGAGGGTGGTAACGGAAAGTTAGAACTTACGGGTTCGCTTGGCGATGTAATGAAGGAATCCGCAAGGCTTGCAATAACATATGCAAGAACAGTTGCCGAAAAATATGGGTACGACCAATGTAATATTCAAAAGTTGGATATCCATATACATGCACCGGAGGGTGCAATACCAAAAGATGGTCCTTCTGCCGGTGTTACACTTGGTAGTGCGCTTATATCGGCACTTTCCGGTTATCCGGTATCCTCTGCATATGCGATGACAGGGGAAATAACTTTACACGGAATAGTGCTGCCTATAGGTGGACTTAAAGAAAAAACAATGGCTGCATTTAAAGAGGGTGTACGCAAAATAATTCTACCAAAAAGTAATGTTCCGGACTTATATGATGTTGATGAATCTATTAAATCTGAGGTAGAATTTTTCCCTGTAGAAACACTTGAGGAGGTTTTAGATCTTGTACTTATCAAGTCAAAACCAAAGGCAAAGCGTGTTGTTAGTTCAACTTCCGAAATACCGGTTACGGCGGAGGAGAATAAACGTCCGACAATTTCACAATGAGTGGTTTAGAAGGGTTTTTCAGTAAAGCAACATTTGTTCGCTCCTTTGGGTTAATTGAACAGCTTCCGGAATGTGAGCTACCTGAGATTGTTTTAAGTGGCAGAAGTAATGTAGGAAAATCATCCTTGTTAAATAAACTTTGTTATCAAAAGTCTTTAGCAAGAGAAAGCTCCACCCCTGGTAAGACAATAACAATTAACTTTTTTTCTTTAAAAAAAGCATATATTGTCGATCTACCGGGTTATGGTTATGCAAAAAGAAGTGCAGAGGAACAGGAGCGATTTTCAAAGCTTTGTGAGGGATATGCACAGCTTAACGGTAGGAAACGTATTTATCTTCAACTTATTGATTCAAGAAGAGGGATAACCCCGGATGACCTTACTATGCTGGAGTTTTTGGAAAACTCAGGTGAACAATATATAGCTGTAATCACCAAGATAGGAAAGTTAAATAAGACGCAGTTACGCAATGCAGAGCGAGAAATAAGCTATAACCTAGCGAACTTTTCCTGTAAAACGGTTTTTACCGATGCAAAAAGTTCACAAGGGTACGACCTTTTAAGGGATTATATTATGGAGTTTATTGAGGAATATGATTGAGAATTATCTAAATGTAAATGATTCAAGGCTACACTTTGACGGCGTGGATGTTACCGCTGTTGCCAAGGAGTATGGTACACCACTTTTTTTATTTAGCAAAAATAAGCTGCTTGATAATATTGATGCTTTTGTTAAGGCGTTTGAAAAGCATTATCCAAATGGTGTAATCCAATATGCCGGAAAAGCTTTTTGTTGTAAGGAGATTTACAGAATAATAAAGCCGCTTGGACTGCAGTCCGATGTAGTTTCAATTGGCGAGATGTATACGGCTATAACCGCAGGATTTGACCCCGAAAAGATATATTTCCATGGAAATAATAAGACTGTAGATGATATAAGCTATGCCATTCAGCAAAATATTGGTTGCTTTGTTGCCGATAATATGATAGAGTTGCAGCTTCTTGCCGATATGTCTGCTGCCGCAAAAAAGACAGTTAACGTAATGCTTAGAATTAAACCGGAAGTAGATGCTCATACCCATGATTACATCCAGACCGGACGACTTGATTCAAAGTTTGGGCTTGCACTTTCTAGCGGTGAGGCAGAGAAAGGTTTTGAGTTTGTTATTAATTCACCTTACCTAAACTTGCTTGGAATACATTGCCATATCGGATCACAAATTTTTGAAACAGAGCCATTTCGTCTTGCTGCTATAAGGATGCTGGATTTTGCAAACGATATGAAGAATAAAACCGGGTATGCAATAACCGAACTTAACCTCGGTGGTGGGTTTGGTATTAGATATACAGGTGATGATAGCCCAAAACCGCAGGAAGAATACATAAAATTATTGGCTGATTGTATTAAAAGTTTTTGTTCAGACAACAACTTCCCACTACCAAAATTAATCATAGAGCCTGGGCGCTCTATAGTTGGTGATACCTGTATGACACTATATACAGTTGGTGGAATCAAGGAGATTGCCGATGTACGCAACTACGTTTCAATAGATGGAGGCATGGCCGATAATCCACGTTTTGCACTTTATGAGAGTTTGTATGACTTTAAGGTAGCGAATCGTGCAGATGACACAGAGGACTACCTTTGTACCATTGCAGGGCGTTGTTGTGAAAGCGGTGATCTGCTTGGTAAGGATATTCTAGTTGCAAAGCCTAGCGTTGGGGATACTCTTGCAGTACTTTGTACCGGCGCGTATAACTATTCTATGGCAAGCAACTATAATAGATTGCAAAAGCCGGCAGTAGTAATGATAGAAGATGGTAAGACAAGGGTTATTGTTCGTAGGCAGACACTTGAGGATATAATTAAGGAAGATATTTAATGGTTTACAAGTCCTTAGCACCGTATTACGATAGGCTTAATTCCGATGCTGACTACGACGCATTATCGGAATTTATTCGTCGTAGACTTTCGTTCTTTAGGATGCATGGTTGTACGGTTGTAGATCTGTGTTGTGGCACGGGTGAGCTGACAATGCGCCTTGCAAAGTCCGGATATGACATGATAGCGGTCGACTATTCATCGGACATGCTAAGTGTTCTGTCAAGCAAGTTGTATGAAAGCGATATAAAAGGAGTTTTACTACTTAATCAAGATGCAAGAGAGTTAGACCTTTTTGGAACGGTAGATTGTGTTATATCGACGTTTGATGCACTTAATCACATAGGTGAAATGGGCGAGCTTGATAAGGTGTTTAATAGGGTTAACACCTTTTTAAATAGGCAAGGGCTTTTCATATTTGATATGAATACGCCATATAAACACACGAATATACTTGCAAATAATTCTTTTAAGTATGACTTTAATGAAAATGTTAGCTGTTTTGTAAGCCATACGCTGCATGAAGGGTATACTGATTCTGCGATAAACTTATTCACAGGTGAGTACAGCCACGTTGATGTTTTAAGAGAGTATTATTTTAGCAAGGGTGAAATTACAAAGCTATGCGAGCGTAATGGTTTTAGGGTTGTATCCTGTATTGATGGAGAAAGCTTTGACAAACTTACACCGGAAAGCCAGCGCTTTATGTTTACAGTACAAAAAACAACAAACTAAGATAAAAAGGAGATTTATGGTAACCGAAAAAATGACAGCTGCCATGCAAAGTGGCTCATGGGTTAGAAAAATGTTTGAGGAAGGCGCAAAGATGAAGGCACAGCTTGGTGCCGAAAATGTATTCGATTATTCTCTTGGAAATCCTGACCTACCTCCACCAAAAGCTCTAATAGAAAAGCTTCGTGACCTTGCGGACACACAGGGGATACATGGATATATGCCAAACAGCGGCTTTGCAGACACTCGTCAAAAGGTGGCAAAATATCTTGAGTCGTTGCATGGACTTACCTTTACATCGGAAGAAATTGTAATGACAGTTGGCGCCTCAGGTGCCATTAATGTTGCGTTAAAGACTATCATATCACAGGGTGATGAGGTAATTGTAATTGCACCATACTTCATGGAATATCGCTTTTATATTGATAATGTAGGCGGCACAATGGTTCCGGTAGATTGTGGCGATAACTTTTCTATGGATATATCCAAAATCTCACAGGCCATTACTGCTAAAACAAAGGCTATTATTCTTAACTGTCCAAATAATCCAAGCGGTAAGATATACACAGATACGGAATATGCGGAGTTATCTAAGATTATAGGGGATAAGGATATCTGTATTATCTCGGATGAGCCATATTCTACCTTAGTTTTTGATGATACCCCGTTACCATCGGTGTTTAAACATTTTAAGCGTTGTTTCCTTGCTGATAGCTTTTCTAAGTCATTAAGTCTTGCCGGCGAGCGCGTAGGATATCTTGCGATGTCTCCCAATATGCCTCAAAAAGAAGTTTTTGCAGCAGCACTTGGTTTTGCAAACCGTACACTAGGTTTTGTTAACTCCCCATCAATATTTCAAAAGCTAGCCGGAGATTTTATCGGGACATCAAATAATCTTGAGGCATATAAAGAGCGGAGCAACTACCTTTACAAAGCACTTACAGATATAGGCTATAGCTGTGCAGAACCAAAGGCAACATTCTACCTTTTTCCAAAATCTCTTATGTCTAACGACACAGAGTTTGCAGCTAAGGCGATCGAACATGGATTGATTTTTGTTCCCGGTAGTGGGTTTGGTTGTCCCGGCTATTTTAGGCTATCACTTTGTATGCCGATAGAGGATATTAAACGTTCGGTGGCTAAGTTTAAAGCTTTATATGATGAATGTACGAAATAACAAGATTTTTGAAAGGACGTGTAGATGAAATCAATCGATTTTTCTGTAGATTTTAAATCAAGGGACGAGCTGTATGAAATACAAAGCAAAAGGCTTGTAGACCTGGTTGAGCGTGTTTATAACAATGTACCTTTTTATAAAAATAAGATGAATGAGATGGGGATTGAGCCGGGCGATATCCACAATGCTGATGATATTGTAAAGCTACCATTTACAACTAAAGATGATCTGAGGGATAACTACCCATATGGACTATTTGCAATTCCGAATAGCGAGGTTGTAAGGATTCATGCATCATCAGGCACTACAGGAAAACCTACCGTCGTAGGTTATTCACAAGGTGATATTGATAACTGGGCAGCCTTAATTGCGCGTTGTCTAAGTGGTGTTGGACTAAGCAACTCCGACACTTTACAGGTAGCATACGGTTACGGCCTGTTTACCGGAGGGCTTGGACTACATTACGGAGCCGAGGCTTTAGGTGCAACGGTTATTCCACTTTCTGGTGGCAACACAGCAAAGCAGATGCTATCGATAACTGACTTTTTGCCAACCGCAATTGCCTGTACACCATCCTACGCTATGTATCTTGCCGAGGCACTACACGAACAAGGACTTATAGACGATAGCAAACTACGTGTAGGTATTCTTGGTGCAGAACCGTGGACAGAGGAGATGCGCCAGAATATACAAAGAAATCTTAGAATTAAAGCGTACGATATATATGGCCTTTCTGAGGTTATGGGGCCGGGTGTTGCATGTGAGTGTACCGCACAGGATGGGCTGCATATATTTGAGGACCACTTTCTTCCGGAGGTTCTTGATGTTGATACGCTTACCCCAACCGATGGTAGAGGCGAACTTGTGTTTACAACCTTAACAAAGGAAGCGCTTCCGCTACTTCGTTACAGGACAAAGGACATTATATCGAAGCTTAATAAGGATGTATGTAGCTGTGGTAGAACACATGTAAGAATGGATAAACCCACAGGTCGTTCAGATGATATGCTGATTATCAGAGGTGTTAATGTATTCCCATCTCAGATTGAGGAAGCACTGCTAAAAGTTGCAGGGGTATCTAGTCACTATATGTTAGTTGTCGATCGTATAAACAACCTTGACACACTTGAACTTATGGTCGAGGTAGAGACAAACTCACAGTTTGACGAGATTAAAGAGCTTGAAAAGCTAACAAAAAAAATACGCCAATCGGTAGAGAGTATTATCGGTATATCGGTAAGCGTTAGGCTCGTTGAACACAAAACTATCGAGCGCTTTGAAGGCAAGAGCAAAAGGGTAATAGATAAACGTAACGCATAATAATATGACGGTTATAGAGAGGGGAGAAATATGATAATAAAACAACTTTCGGTTTTTTTAGAAAACGATATCGGATCGCTTTTTTCGTTAACCGAGCTTTTCGCAAAAGAAAATGTAGACATGCTATCACTTAATATAGCTGACACCGAGCAATTTGGTATTGCACGTATACTGGTAGATGAGCCGGAGAAGGTTTGTGATCTGTTAACACAGAGTGGATTTACTGTTCGTATTACCGATGTATTATTGATAACAGACAAGAATAAAGCCGGTATTTTTCATGAATCTCTTTCGGTATTAAAAGAAAACCAAATTAATGTTGAATACACCTATGTTTTTGCATATGGCGGCACTGCAAATATGATTTTTAGGGTTAATGATGTTGAGGCGGCAGAAATACTTTTTAAAAAATAGTTTGACATTTGCAGTTATTGCGGTAAAATAAAAAGGATGTATTATTTGGGGGCACATTATGTTTAAGGACAAAACACTACTTATAACAGGTGGTACCGGTAGCTTTGGAAATACGGTACTAAAGCATTTTTTAAATAGCGACATCGGTGAGATTCGTATATTTAGTCGTGACGAAAAGAAACAGGACGATATGCGAAAGCGTGTTAACAACAGTAAAGTAAAGTTTTATATTGGAGATGTACGCAACGAGAATAGTATAAGAAATGCTATGCATGGGGTAGATTATATTTTTCATGCTGCCGCACTTAAACAGGTGCCTTCCTGTGAATTTTTTCCGATGGAAGCCGTACAGACTAACGTTGTTGGAACTAATAATGTTATTAATGCTGCAGTTGATGCAGGGGTAAAAAAGGTGATATGCCTTTCTACCGATAAGGCTGCATATCCAATTAATGCTATGGGTATATCTAAGGCTATGATGGAAAAGGTGGCTATTGCTAAAAGCCGCATGCCGGAGGCAGCTAATACTACAATCTGCTGCACAAGGTACGGTAATGTTATGGCCAGTAGAGGGAGTGTGATACCGCTGTTCATTGAGCAGATTCGTGCCGGTAAACCCATAACCATAACCGACCCATCAATGACACGCTTTTTAATGAGCCTTGACGAGGCGGTTGACCTTGTGGTATTTGCATTTCAAAATGGTGCTACAGGTGATCTGTTTGTTCAAAAAAGCCCGGCCTGTACTATTGACATTTTAGCCGAGGCTGTAATGAAACTTTTCGGAAAAACCGATGTTAAGATTATCGGGTCAAGACATGGTGAAAAACTATATGAAACACTTCTTACGAAGGAAGAAAAGGCAGGCTGCTTTGATCTTGAAAACTACTTTAAGGTAGTAGCAGATAGTCGTGATTTAAACTACGAAAACTATTTTGAAGAGGGGCTTGACCAATCTATTGCCGAAGGGGAATATACTAGCCATAACACCGAGCAGCTGTCGGTAGACCAGGTGGTTGAAAAGCTACTTAAACTATCCTATGTACAGGAGGAACTTGCAAAATGACCGAAAGCCGTATTCTAATAACAGGTGCTGGTGGCTTTATCGGAAAAAACTTAACTGCCGAGCTAAAGAATCGTGGTTACAACAACCTAATGCTATTTGATATAGAAAATAGCGATGATGAGCTAAGGCAGTTTTGTAAAGATGCAGAGTTTGTTTGCCATCTTGCAGGTATTAACCGCCCACAAAATACCGATGAGTTTTATACAGGAAACACGGGTTTTACCGAAAAGCTACTTAAAACACTGAAAGAAACTGGTAGTAAAGCACCTATTACTGTTACAAGTAGTATACAGGCAACACTTGAAAACGACTATGGTAAAAGCAAGGCCATGGCCGAGCAGGCGATATATGACTATGGGCACACAACAGGTATTGATGTTACTGTATTTAGGCTGGTGGGTGTTTTTGGCAAATGGTGTCGTCCGAACTATAACAGTGTTGTTGCAACATTTTGCCATAATATAGCAAACGATCTTCCTATACAGATAAACAATCCGGATGCATTGGTAACACTATGCTATATTGATGATGTAGTAGAACAGCTTATTGATGTTATCGAAGGAAAAGTAGTTACAGTAAGTGATACTCCGTTACTGGTTACACCCGAATATAAACTAACACTAAAGGAGCTTTCACAGCAAATACTATCCTTTAAAGAGGGGCGTAATACCGTTGCAGTACCCTCTGTTAAGGATGATTTTGGTAGAAAGCTATACGGGACATATACCTCATACCTACCACAGGCAGGATTTGCTTATCAACTAAAAAATAATGTTGATAACAGAGGACACCTTGCAGAGTTCCTAAAGGATGATGGATTTGGACAGCTATTTATTAGCACAACAAAATCTGGAATTACAAGAGGAAATCATTGGCACCATACTAAAACAGAAAAGTTTTTTGTAGTTTATGGTGAAGCTGTTATAAAGATACGCAAGATAAACAGTGAGCATGTTACCGAAATTAAGGTAGACGGTGAATGCCCTACCGTAGTTGATATACCTACAGGTCACACACACAGTATTACTAATACAGGTAAGGGCGATCTTGTGACCTTGTTTTGGAGCAGTGAGGTGTTAAATAAGGATAAGCCTGATACCTATTTTATGGAGGTTTAAAGAGTGGCTAAGTTAAAGTTGATGACGGTAGTCGGAACCAGGCCGGAGATTATTCGACTTGCTGAGGTTATAAAATGTTGTGATCGATATTTTGACCATATGCTTGTGCATACGGGCCAGAACTATGATTATACCTTAAACGGAATATTTTTTGAGGAGCTGGAGCTACGACAGCCGGACTTTTTTCTTGAGAGTGTTGGGGGTGACCTTGGCGAGACAGTAGGAAACATTATCTCTAAGAGCTATAAATTACTAAGGGATCAAATGCCGGATGCCCTTTTGATATTAGGGGACACAAATTCCTGTTTATGTGCTATATCGGCTAAAAGACTTAAAATACCGGTGTTTCATATGGAGGCTGGTAATAGATGTTTTGATGAAAACCTGCCGGAGGAGATTAATCGCAGAATAGTAGATCATATTGCCGACGTGAATCTACCCTATACAGAACATTCAAGACGATACCTATTATCTGAGGGTATTGCAAAAAATAGAATTTTCGTTACAGGATCTCCAATGCGTGAGGTGTTGGAAAAATACCGTGATAAAATTTCTGCAAGCGACTCGCTAAGTAAACTGGGTTTAGAGCAGGGGAAATACTTTTTAATCTCGGCACATCGTGAAGAAAATCTTGACATAGAACACAAATTTGTGTCACTTATGCAGAGCCTTAATATATTGGCAGAAACATATAATTTGCCTATTATCTATTCCACCCACCCAAGAAGTCAAAAAAAGCTTGATGCAAGTGGATTTAAGTTTAACCCACTTGTGCGTAACCTACCGCCGTTCGGTTTCTTTGATTATAACAGGTTGCAACAAGGTGCACTTTGCGTTTTATCCGATTCAGGAACATTGCCGGAGGAATCGGCTATTCTTGACTTTTGCGGTGTTTCGTTACGCAATTCAACCGAGCGACCTGAGGTGTTAGATAAAGGCACTGTTGTAATAGGCGGTGTCACTTCAAAAGACATATTATCGGCAGTAGAACTTGCAATTTCGATGCACGAAAACAAAGAACCAACGATAGTTGCACCTGACTACATCGACGCAAATGTATCAATAAAGGTTGTTAAGCTAATTCAAAGTTACACTAAGATAGTAGACGAGTTTGTATGGCGAAAACCGGAGTAAAAAGGTTGTTGGTTATATGCCAACACTATTGGCCGGAGGACTTTCGGATAAATGATATTGTAGCCGGATTTATAGATTCAGGAATAGAGGTGGATGTGCTTTGCGGCATTCCAAATTATCCATATGGTAAATTTTTTGATGGATATAGCTTTTTTAGAAATAGGCGCCAGCAAAAAGACGGTGTTAACATCTATCGCACAGTAGAGATTCCACGTGGTAAAAGCTCATTCGGAATACTTGTAAACTACCTATCATATCCATTCTTTGCAAGCTTTAGTATGTTAAAACTCTTTGGGAAAAAATATGATAGCATACTAAGCTATGAGACCTCACCGGTTTTAATGATATTTCCGGCAATACTTTTTTCAAAGCTTAAAAGATTGCCGTTATATAGCTATGTGCTAGACTTATGGCCTGAAAATCTCTACTCGGTACTTCCTATAAATAATGCTTTTTTGCGCCTTGTTGTAAAAAACGTGTCGAATTGGCACTATAGGCATGGTGGAAAACTAATGGCACTTTCGCAGGGGATGAAAGAAAGGCTTTCACAGGTTACAGGGAAAAAGGATATAGAAATATTCCCACAGTATTGCGAAGACATATATGCGGAGTGTTCAAAGCCAAAGGCACAAAAAAGCAAGCGCTTTAATATCATGTTTGCCGGCAACTTTAGTCCTGCACAGGGTTTAGGAATTTTAATAGATATAGCAAAGCTATGCAAACAGGACAACATATATGATGTGATGTTTTCGATGTATGGTGATGGAATGAGCCATAAAGATATTGTTGACCTTACAAAACTACATGGGGTAGAGGAATACTTTAACTTTTTTGGCAGGGTATCTCAATCAGAAATTATTGAGGCCTCGGGAGATGCAGATGCACTATTTGTATCGCTTGTCGGCACTTCGTTACTGGATTTAACTGTACCGGCTAAGCTTTCATCATGCATGGCGATGTGCCGTCCTGTCCTATGTAGCCTTTCAGGAGCGGGTGCAAAGGTAGTAGAGACAGCAGACTGTGGCTACTGTAGCCCACCTGAGGATTCGCAGATGTTGTACAACAACCTATTGCAACTTAAAGAACAATCATTAGAGCGGTTGCATTATTTTTCGCTTAACGGCAAAAATTATTATAAAGAAAACCTAAGTAGAGAGTCTGTTTTACCGAGATTAATTAAACACGTTATGGAGAGTTAACTTGAAGGTATTGGTTATTATTCCCTGTTACAATGAACAGGAAAATATAGTTAGGGTTGTTAGGCGTCTTAAAAGCGCTAATCCGGATGTTGACTATGTAGTAATAAACGACTGCTCGACGGATAACAGTGTGCAGGTGTGTAAAGATAATAACCTAAACTATCTATCTTTTCCTTTTAACCTTGGAATCGGTGGAACAGTTCAGTGCGGTTATCAATATGCGCTCGAGCGAGGTTATGATGTAGCGGTACAGATAGATGGAGATGGTCAACATAACCCCGAGCATCTAAAATATGTAATAGAACCTGTAAGTTCCGGAAAAGCCGATATGTGTATAGGTAGTCGCTTTGTAAAAAGAGAAGGGTTTCAATCCTCAGCACTGCGTAGGCTTGGCATTAACATTATTAGTGGTGTTATACTAATACTTACCGGCAAAAGAATTAAGGATGTAACAAGCGGCTTTAGAGCTTGTGGTAAAAATTTAATCGAATTTTATTCAAGAGAGTATGCGCAAGATTTTCCAGAGCCGGAGGCAATACTATCCGCGGTAAAAAACAACTTTGTCGTTACAGAGGTTCCGGTGGTTATGGAGGAAAGATTTGCGGGAATATCAAGCATTAATGCGCTAAAATCCCCCTACTTTATGGTAAAGGTTATACTTTCGTTAATAGTGGGTTGGCTTAAATACTAAAGGAGACAGGTATGCAGGAAATTACATTACAAATTGCCTTAACAGCAGGTGTATTGCTTTATATAGTAATTATTTTTTATGCGCTAAAAAAGGGGAAACTTGCGGTAAAATATGCTATAATGTGGTTACTGTCGGGACTTGCACTGTTAGTCTTTAGTCTTGCCCCATATACTGTACTTGTTTTAGGTGATATATTTAGAGTTATAGATCCTGTTAACTTTGTGTTTTTGCTTGTGTTTATCTTCCTAGTCTTTAATACACTTGCACTCACCGTAATTGTTTCGGGGTTTACATCCCGTATTACAAAACTAAATCAATCAACAGCATTACTGGAAAAGCGTATTCGTGAACTCGAAGAGAAAGATAAACTATAGATGAATTTTAACAGCACTACATTTTTAATGTTCTTTCCGGTGGTTTGCCTGCTTTATTTCTTTGTACCAAGCAGGGTGAAAAACCTCTGGTTACTTATGGCTAGTTACTATTTTTATATGCAGTGGAATGCTGGATATGCGCTGTTAATTCTCTTTTCAACCATATCCACATATCTAACTGCATTTCTTATAGAAAAGCCCAAAACAATGATTTATCGTAAGGTTGCCCTTGGGATAAACCTAACTGTAAACCTTGTGATACTATTTTTATTTAAATATTATAACTTCTTTAACGAGAGTATTGGACAAGCAGCAGAATCACTAGGATTTGATTATAGTATTCCGGAATTCTCTCTTCTACTGCCGGTAGGTATAAGCTTCTATACTTTTCAAGCACTTGGATACTCAATTGATGTATACCGTAAAGATCTTAAACATGAAAAAAACTTTATCGATTATGCTTTGTTTGTAAGCTTCTTTCCACAGCTTGTTGCAGGTCCTATCGAGCGTGCAACAAATCTTCTTCCACAGTTTAAAATCGTTAATACATTTGATTATAAACGTGTTCGCACCGGGCTTAGCCGTATGTTAATAGGCTTTGTAAAAAAGGTGATAGTTGCAGATGGACTTGGTAAAATAGTATCGGTTGTTTTTGCTGCACCACAAGAATTTGAGGGGTTTTCGCTTTTAATTGCTGCGGTAATGTTTACACTTCAGATATATTTTGACTTTTCCGGATACTCCGATATTGCGATTGGTGCTGCACAGGTATTAGGCTTTAAGCTTATGCAAAACTTTAACAATCCATATTTTGCAATCTCTTTCAAAGACTTTTGGTCAAGATGGCACATCTCACTTTCAACATGGTTTAAAGATTATCTATATATTCCTCTTGGAGGCAATCGCAAAGGTGTGGTTAGAAACTATATTAACCTACTTATAACATTTGTTGTATCCGGTATATGGCATGGTGCAAATTTTACCTTTATAGTATGGGGCCTGTTACACGGACTTTATCAAATTATCGAACGCCTTACAAAACCTTTACGCGATTCTTTTTATCGAATAACAAAATTATCACCTAGG
The DNA here is from genome assembly GCA_964370765.1 of uncultured Oscillospiraceae bacterium. GTDB lineage: Bacteria > Bacillota > Clostridia > Oscillospirales > Ruminococcaceae > CAYJBH01. Next base: position 10,180 of record CAYJKW010000015.1, on the reverse strand, counting down.
TTTTTTATAATACCAATTATAAAGTGGCTGGTAGTTTTCACTATGGTAGTAATCTCCTATGTGTTCTTCGTTTCGCCTGATATAGGCACCGCATTCTATGTAATTGGGCATATGTTTAACAATCTAACTAGCTACATAGGCAATACCGATATGATGTCTCAGGCACTTTTATCACTAAACTTTTTTGATTATACAGCGGCAGGAATTGCAGCAACAGCAGGGTTTGTATTGCTGTTTGAGCGACTGTCTGGAAATGTACCGTTTAGCGATAGGGTTAGCCGAGCACCGTTTATCATACGTTGGCCATACTACTATATCTGCCTATTGGCAATATTGTTCTTTGGAGAATTTGGAGAATCCCCGTTTATCTATTTTGCATTTTAAAGGAGAAAGCCGATGAAGGCAACCTTAAAATCAATACCGTTTATGATAATAATGCTGATAAAGGCAGTATTGTTATTACCCATACCTATTTTTATTATCTGGTTCAACTACACCGTAGACCCTTCAGCACTATTTCATGGTGATAAGTTTGAGTTAGGTACAGCGCTTGCTTTATTGGATGGCTTTTCTATAGCGCAGTATGAGAAGTTAGATGAGCGGCAGATAAACAATCTACACATCGCAAATTCACCGCAAGAAATGTCAGTTGCTGTCATAGGTTCATCAAGGGGGTTACAGCTAGGGGAGGATCTAATACCTAATCGACCATTTTACAACTATGGTATGGTAAGCGCTACATTTATAGATTACTGCAATATTTTTTATACAATGGTAAAAGAGGATAAGGTACCGGATAATCTTATTATAGTAATCGACCCATGGATACTATATGAGGGTGAAGATTATACGGATCATCGATCCGATATGGGCCTTTATCAGGAGTTTTTATCGCTTGCACTTGGTGTTGAAAGTAGCTATGTTCCACCGGATAACACCGAAAATTATGAAGCATTATACTCACCCAGTTATTTTCAAGGTGCCCTAAGATACTATCTAAAGGACAGTGATCTTGAAGAAAAGCCGGCACTACTTACCGGTGACTTATCGCACTACTCTACCGAGGTTAAAAAATTCGATGGTACGATAGTTTACGGCGAATGGTTTCGCAACAGGAGTCAGGATGAGATAGATTTTGATGCATTAGCACTTGCCAACCTTGATTCTTCTGCAGTTCATGCCTTCCCTCATATGCAGGATAGCGGAGCAAAGAACTTTGAGGTGTTAATTGAGTATATACTTACTACCGATACTAACCTGATATTCATGATGACACCATACCATCCAACCGTCTATACGATAGAGACAGAAAAGATGGAGGAGCGCCCCGGAATGTTTGAGGTAGAGGATTATATAAATAAGCTTGGTGAACAATATGATATTCCTGTTTTTGGTTCCTACGATCCGGCTAAGGTAGGTTGCGAGCATGCCGATTTTTATGACCATATCCATGTAAGGGCAGAGGGGATTGAAAAATTTATAGATCCATTATTAGAAGAATTAGTGTGAGATGATGAGTAAAGTGATATTTAAATATCTTAGAAAATATCGCAAACAGCTACTTTTGCTGTTTGATGTGTTTGCTGTCACCTTTGCATACCTTTTTGTTTGGGGGCTAATTTCTGCTCATACTGATACTGCGTCATATATAAGCCTATTAATATCAAGTTGTTTTTTCTTTGTAAGCTGTTATGCCATTATCTATTTTTTCATGGGCATGTATGATAGCCTCTGGCGATATGCTGAGATTGTGGAGTTTTTTAGATGCTGTCTTGCATCAGCAATGTCGGTTATAATATTTATTTCAATTACTCTTCTGATGTATGAAGAACGACGTATACCGATATCTGTATACGTAACCTCAGCACTTTTTGCATCAGCGCTTACACTTTTTTCGCGATTAACATATCGTATGTATCGTAATACCAGAATCAAAAGGCAGGCAAACAATGTTCTGCGCCGGGTTTTGCTTATAGGTACCGGCGATGTGGCATCTTCTATTATCCATGAGCTTAATAAAAACCCAGATAAGGACATGAATATTATCTGTGCGGTGGATGACAACCTTGCGCGAAAAGGACGTTCAATAATGGGGGTTGAAATTTTAGGCACAACACAAGATATTCCGGAGCTTGTGGAGCGATGTGAAATAGAGACAATCCTTTTTGCTTTACCACACCTATCGGAGGAGCGCAAGCGTAGTATACTATCGATCTGCACAAAGACAAACTGTAACCTTCGTACTGTACCGGATATAAGCCGTATTATACTGGATGATGAGCATACAATCCTATCACGAATACGTGAAGTAAAGGTGGAGGATTTACTAGGACGTGAGGAGGTAGAACTTCTTACCGACAATGAACTCATACATGATAAAGTGGTAATGGTAACCGGTGGAGGTGGCACAATCGGTAGTGAGCTATGCCGGCAGATTGCATCCTGTTCACCCTCCTTACTTGTGATTGTGGATATTTACGAAAATAATGCTTATTCTATAGAACAGGAGTTGATAAGAAAATATGGAAACAGCCTTAACCTACAAACACAGATAGCTTCGGTTAGGGATATAAAAAAGGTTGATTCGCTGTTTGAGCGATTTAAGCCATCCATTGTTTTCCATGCAGCTGCACATAAACATGTTCCGTTGATGGAAACGGCGCCGGAAGAGGCAATAAAAAATAATGTTGTAGGTACCTTTAATGTAGCTAAGTCGGCCGATGCACATGGCACAAGCAGATTTGTTCTTATCTCCAGTGATAAGGCTGTTAATCCTACTAATGTAATGGGCGCAAGCAAAAGAATGTGTGAGATGATAGTGCAATATTTCTCCACCAAAAGCCGAACAAAGTTTGTTGCGGTTAGATTTGGTAATGTGCTTGGATCTAATGGGTCGGTGCTACCGTTATTTAAAGATCAGATAGCAGCCGGCGGCCCGGTAACAGTTACAACACCTGATATTGTTCGATATTTTATGACTATACCGGAAGCTGTGCGACTTGTGCTTATAGCCTCTACAATGGGTGACGGTGGTGAGATATTTGTGCTCGATATGGGCAAGCCGGTAAAGATATTGGATCTTGCCGAAAACCTTATTAAGCTTGCAGGTTTTATTCCTTACAGAGATATACAGATATCCTTTACAGGGTTAAGGCCGGGTGAAAAACTTTATGAGGAACTATTACAGGACGAAGAGGGTGTTCGTAAGACTATAAACAAAAAAATATTTATAGGAACTCCGATTAATATAAACGAAGAATCCTTTATTACCGGCCTTGAAAAGCTAAGAGCACTTGCAACAGAACATAGGCGAAGTGAGATGATGCAGCTACTTTGTGAGATGGTTCCGACATATAAACCGGATGAACATTTTATCTTGGAGGATTTGCAGGGGTGATATACAAGAAATACCTGAAAAGATTATTTGATATAATAACCTGCTTTGTTGCAGTGGTAATATTATTACCGATCTTTGCAATAATTGCAGCTGCAATTAAACTTAACTCTAAAGGACCGGTATTATTTTTTCAAAAAAGGGTTGGTAAGGATAAGCAGCATTTTAATATAGCTAAATTTCGCACTATGTATAGTGATACACCAAAAGATGTTCCTACACATCTTTTGCAAAATCCCGAAAAAATGATTACCTTTATCGGCAAAATTTTGCGAAAGACAAGCCTTGATGAACTACCGCAGCTGTTTAATATTCTATATGGTGATATGTCGGTGGTCGGGCCTCGACCTGCGCTTTATAATCAATATGACCTTATAGAAGAGCGAGATAAGTATGGAGTTAATGAGCTTACGCCGGGACTTACAGGTTGGGCACAAGTTAACGGGAGGGACGAGCTTCCCATTCCTGTAAAGGCGCAGCTTGATGGATATTACACAAAGAATATTACTTTTGCAATGGATGTAAAGATTATATTTAAAACCGTCTTTAATGTATTTACGGCACACGGAATAAGTGAGGGTGCATCTAATGGCGGATAAACCATTAAAAAGGTTAACAATATTCTATCTAGGTTTTTTCGTTGGTTTAATACCTATAGCAAATATTATTACTATAATTTTACTTGAGATAACAGGTATACCCCCCATAACCCACATAGAACAGAACGAGACACTGCTTGCTACGTTTATCACAATATGTATTCTGCCAGCAATATGGGAAGAACTACTGTTTAGAGGGATATTACAGACTTTGCTATCACGCATTGCTGCCCTGCCGGCAGTAATTATACCTACAATACTGTTTACCGCATTACATATTGGTAATCCAGCTGGAATGCCCGCGATATTTATACTTTCACTCGCACTTTCGATAGCGATGTTGCTGTTTAATAATATATTTTATGTTATGGCACTGCACTGTGTAAACAACATCTTTGGATATACAATATATCGCTTTAATGTAATTCACAGCTCTGAAAGTGCATATATAGCTACACTTGTGTTATATGCAGTATTTATTTTCACTGCTACAACTATCATATTTTTGGGGAGATATAGATGCCTAACCGAGATAATAAATTTATGGAAAAGGCGCTTCGCCAGGCTGCAAAGGCCGCAAAACAAAAAGAAGTTCCGGTAGGTGCGATACTTGTGTTGGGCGATAAGGTTATAGCTAAAGGTTACAACAAGCGAGAGGGGAAGAATAGCGCCATAGCTCATGCCGAGATTTTAGCAATTGAAAAAGGCTGTAAAAAACTTGGTAGTTGGAGACTTGAGGAATGCGTGCTGTATGTAACTTTAGAGCCCTGTCCCATGTGTTACGGCGCAATAGTTAACTCAAGAATAAAAAGACTTGTTTTTGGAGCTTACGACCCCAAAGCCGGTGTATGTGGCTCTATCTGCGATCTATCTGAGATTGCATTTAACCATCGACCGGAGATTAAGGGTGGTGTTATGGACAAGGAATGCGGTGCGATTCTTAGTAACTTTTTTATAAAACTTCGTAAAAAGAGGAAAAAACATGCCAAAAAGCCTAATAGTACTGGGGGGGAGTGCAGGAATAGGTAAAGCATGTGTTCTATATTTTTTAGATAAAGGTTGGAATGTATGTTTTTCCTACAATACAAATAATAAAGAAGCACAGGCCATTTGCGAGAGGTATGACAATGCTGTTTGCGTACATGTTGATTGTACCGATTCAGCTTCGGTAAGGAACTTATCACAGGCCTGCATAGATCGTTTTGGCTCTATAGATTCTGTTATAGCCTCTGCGGGGATCTCACGTTGGAACCAGATACAGGACATTACCGATGATGAGGTAAAACAGGTTTTTGATATAAACTTTTTTGGAACATTTTATCTTTTTAGGGATGTATCAAGCTATCTTATAGGGAAAAAGAGCGGAAGTCTGATTGCTATATCCTCCGTTTTTGCGCAAAAGGGTGGGAGCTGTGAAAGCCATTATTCAGCGTCGAAAGCTGCAATAGAGGGTTTAGTTACATCACTTTCGCAGGAGTTAATTTCATCCAATATTACAGTTAATGCCATTGCCCCGGGTATAGTTGATACATCTATGAATGACATGCACGATAAAGATGAACTTAAAAAACTTACCCCACTAAATAGATTGTGCAATCCGGCTGAGGTTGCAACTACTGCATATTTCCTATCTAGTGATGGGGCAAAATATATAACAGGGCAGATTGTTCGCCAGGATGGCGCCGTTAATTTTTAGAAAGGGACCGGTAGATGTTATCTGAACTTTTGTTTGCAATTAACCCTTTAAACTGGGACGTTAATTCATTGGGGATTGTGTTTCAGCCAATTTTATTCTTGATTTTTGTATTGGTTTTTGCAGTGCTATTGCTGGATATTACGAAACTTAATATGAAATTAGTTACCCCTAATCATGGAGCAGCACTAATAATATCGGCATTTTTTCTCATTAGATACTTTGACTCTGGGCTAGTTACGGTGGTAATAGCTATTATCTATTTCATCTTTATAGCCGTAAAAGAGGGGGCACAGTCTACCGAAAAGCAGATGTATACATTATCCGACAAACCCAGAAGAAGATCGAGGAATACCGATGACGACGATGGAACTCCAATCGTTGTAAAGATAATTTTAATATTTTTCAAGGCATGTTGGTATATACTTTCTATTCTGCCGTTTAACTATCTTTTACTTGCACTTGAGCAGTTTGAAACACCACCCAATCTCATTTTAACCTATATAGGCATCATAATAATGCTGTTTGCTGTAATATCTTTAATCGGCTGTAGATCAGATTATAAAAAACAGAATGATATTGATAGTGAAGAAAGAAGCAAAAAAGGATACATAACTACCGGTAAATTTAAGTCAACCCAAAGTCCCGTACAATTTTATGAGATGCTATTCTTTTTTGGTGCTGTTATCTGCGGTGCAATGTTCTATTTTGGTGTATGGCAGTGGTTTTTTGTACTCCTAAGCTACCTTATCACAAGAAAAATGTTACTAATTAGAGCAGGGGAGTTAGAGCAGTTCCGAAAGGCAATTCTTGATAATAATACTGAATATAAAAAATACTCGATAAGAACATCTATCTTTAATCCGATATTTCCCAAATTTACATTGCTAAAACCTGAAAAAGAAGTTAAACAATCAAAACAAACTAAGGAAGAACCAGCTCAGGAAGGGGACGAGCAAGAAAAAGGGAAAAAGAAGCGCCCAGACAAAAAAGAGCGTCCTAAAAAAGAGCGCCCCAAAAAAGAAAAAAAGGGGAAAAAGGATAAAGAATAAAGACAATGTTAAAATTTTAGTTCACAAAAGCTAATATTTAATACTTTTGCTTGAATTTACATTTTAACTGTGTTATAATGTAATCCGTATAAAATCAGAATAATGGAGAAAGTAATGGAAATACTTAAGCATCAAAAAGGCGAAAACTCTACATATGAAATCAGTGGTAAAATAAGTGCTGCTGACTTTGCTAAAGCAGTAAGCGATGTTTTTAAAAAGAACGCTAAGCAGTTTAATGTACCAGGTTTTAGAAAAGGAAAGGCTCCAAAGCATCTTATAGAGAAGCTATACGGTAAAGATGTATTTTACAGTGATGCACTTAACAATATTTTTCCAACACACTATGAGGCTGCTGTAGAAGAGCTTAAGATTAGCCCTGTAGATCGTCCGGTTGTAGATATCGAAAGCGTAGACGATAATGATGGTGTAGTTATTTCCGTTTCGGTAATAGTAAAGCCAGAAATTACAATAGGAAAATATAAAGGATTATCAGCCGAGAAAGCTGACAATACTGTAACAGACAAGGAAATAGACGAGAACATCGAAGAGCTACAAAAGCGCAATGCACGTATTATTACACGTGAAGGCAAGGCTGAAGATGGCGATACAACTATTATAGACTTCGAAGGCTTTGTTGATGATGTTGCTTTTGCAGGCGGTAAGGGCGATGACTTTAGCCTTGTACTAGGTAGCGGTCAGTTTATTCCAGGCTTTGAGGAGCAGATTGTTGGACATGCTGCTGGCGATGAGTTTGATGTGAATGTATCATTCCCAGAGCAGTACCATTCCGAAGAACTTGCCGGCAAAGCATCTGTGTTTAAGGTTAAGCTAAAAGAGGTAAAATGCAACGAGTTACCAGACATAGATGATGAATTTGCAAAGGATGTTTCAGAATACGAAACACTTGCAGAACTACGTGATAGCATAAAAGCCGAAATAGCTGAGCGCAAAGAGCGCGAGGTTGAAACTGCATTTGAGGATTCACTTGTTGAGCAGGTACTTAGCACAATCGAGGGTGACATTCCTCCTGTTATGTTTGAAAACCGTATCAACGATCTTGTATATGACTTTGAGCGTAGGCTACAAAGCCAGGGTCTAAACCTTGAAACATACATGAAGTATTTAGGTCAGGACACAGATGGCTTCCGCAAAGGGTTTGAGGAAGAGGCTACTCGCCAGGTGAAAACAAGACTTGCTCTTGAAAAAATTGCTGAGCTTGAATCAGTAGAGGCCACCGACGATGATCTTCAAAAAGAGATTGAGCGTATTGCTGAGGCCTACAAGATGGAGGCAGATAAGGTACGCGAGATAATACCTGTAGATGATGTTAAAAAAGATTTAGCTCTTAATAAAGCCCTTGACCTTGTTAAACAGTCGGCAAAGGTTACTGCTAAAAAAGCAAAAAAACCAGCCGCAAAGAAAAAGACAGTAAAAAAAGAGGAAAGTGATGAGTAATTTAGTCCCAATGGTTGTGGAGCAAACAAGCCGTGGTGAACGTAGCTATGATATTTTCTCACGCCTTTTAAACGACAGGATCATTATGCTGTCGGATCAGGTGAACGATGTTACGGCAAGCCTGATAGTTGCACAACTTTTATACCTTGAGGGGCAAGATCCGGATAAAGACATAAGCTTTTATATTAATAGCCCGGGTGGTTCTGTATCAGCAGGTTTTGCAATCTATGATACAATGAACTATATCAAATGTGATGTATCCACTATCTGTATAGGTATGGCAGCATCGATGGGAGCATTCCTACTTTCAGCCGGGACAAAGGGCAAACGACTTGCGCTGCCACACAGTGAGATTATGATACATCAACCATTAGGTGGATATCAAGGGCAGGTAAGTGATATCAGGATTCATTCTGAGCGTATGCTAAAGTCAAAAGATAGATTGAATAGATTACTATCTGAGATGACAGGAAAACCAATAGAGGTTGTTGAAAAGGATACCGACAGGGATAATTTTATGACAGCTGAAGAGGCTATGGCGTACGGTATTGTAGATAGAGTAATTGCAAAGCGCTAAAACTTTTTATATTTGGAAAATAATTTTAGTATAATTTCATTCGAGTTTATTGTAACTTCAATAAACTCGAATGTGATTTATTATACACAGGAGATCAAGTAAATGGCTGCACCTAGCAACGAGAGAAAGATAAGAAAGTTTGAATCTTTAAGAATATACACCCCAAAGGAAATAAAAGCACATCTTGACGAATACGTTATCGGACAGGATGATGCAAAAGTTGCCTTATCGGTAGCTGTTTATAATCATTACAAACGCATCTTTTCAGGCACACTTGGTGATACTGAGCTGCAAAAAAGTAATGTTTTATTAATCGGTCCATCCGGTGTTGGAAAAACCATGCTTGCATCTACACTTGCAAAAAAGCTTGGTGTCCCTTTTGCATTAACAGATGCTACCACACTTACCGAAGCAGGGTATGTGGGCGAGGATGTTGAGAATATTCTTTTAAAGTTAATTCAAAATGCCGATTATGATATAGAAAAGGCCGAGTTTGGAATTATCTATATTGATGAGATTGATAAGATAACCAGAAAAAGTGAAAACCCGTCTATCACAAGGGATGTTGGTGGAGAAGGTGTACAACAAGCTTTGTTAAAAATCATTGAGGGTACCGTTGCTAATGTGCCACCACAGGGTGGTAGGAAGCATCCACAGCAGGAGTTTATACAGATTAATACAAAGAATATTCTCTTTATCTGTGGTGGTGCGTTTGACGGGCTTGAGAAAATTATAGCAAAAAGAACAGATAGCTACACATTAGGCTTTGGTAGCAACCTTCAATCTAAGCAAGAAAAAGAAAGGGGAGAGACCCTAAAGAAGATTGAGTCGCATGATGTTATTAAATATGGCCTAATTCCGGAAATTGTAGGTAGGTTACCGATTATATCGGTATTATCAGAGCTTGACGAGGAAGCGTTAGCAAGAATATTAAACGAACCTAAAAACGCGCTTATTAAACAGTACCGTTTAATGTTTGGAATAGACAGTGTACAGTTTGATGTAACAGACACTGCGTTAATTGCAATTGCTAAAAAAGCACTTACAATGAAAAACGGTGCAAGAAGTCTGCGTTCAGTAATGGAGAATCTGCTTCTTAAAACTATGTTTGAAGTTCCGAGTGAGATCGATATAACTGCAGTGCTTATTGATGAAGCATCAATAAAGTCCGGAATACCAATTATGAAACATAATTTAAATGATGATAATATACGATTAATCCAACAGAATGAAAACTTAAATACGGAACCCAAGCAGGATCAAGAGCAAAAGGTTGGATAATTATCACAGTAATACAATACTGACATCTGTGTAAAGCAGGTGTCAGTATTTTTCTTTATTCACAAAAACGATACATACAATTTCGCTAAATAAAAATTTAGCGAAATTTAGAGGACTCAATATCGCTAA